>JAAYQG010000075.1 GCA_012519415.1 Treponema sp.
ATCAAGCAGAAGTCCCACTGTCATAAAATCTCTGTAAGGAAGATTGTGTGCAATATGTCGAATATTTTCAGGGACAACACCGTTCAGTCTATCAATAAGGTCTTTTACAGGCATACTTGATATAAAATAATCGCCTGTAACAATGGAATCAATGTTGTTTTGTGTTACTGTTATATTTTTTATTATATTATTTTCAAATTCAAGTTTTGTAACAGGAGAATTTTTAATAATTTTTCCTCCTTTTTTTTCAATTTCTTCTGCTAGAGTTTCCCAAAGATGCCCCGGACCAAATTTAGGATATGAAAATTCTTCAATGAGAGAAGTTTCAACAGCCCCTTTGTTTTTATTAAAAGGCTTTGTTAATGCAGTCCATATAAGTTTTGAAACAGAAAGCCCTTTCACTCGTTGCGAACCCCAGTCCGGTGCAATGTTTGAAGGATGAACTCCCCAAACTTTTTCTGTGTAATTTTCAAAAAACATTTTATAAAGTGGTTTGCCGAAACGATTTATGTAAAAGTCTTCAAGTGAATTTTCTTTTCTTTTGTGTACCGTTGCTGCAATATAGCCAAAACCTGATTTTATTGTGCGCCATAAACCCATGTTGATAAAAGTTTGCGGTTTTAGCGATATTGGATAATCAAAAAATTTTCTCAAAAAGAAAATACGAGAAACACGACGACGAATAAGCATTACATTATCTTGTTTTTCAGGATCAGCCGGTTGTTTATTAGTTTCATATTTTTTCTTTATACCAAGCAAAAGTTCATCTTTAGAAGGTGCTGTTTGTTTTGGCATTATATCAAACCAAAAATTTGTGGCACCTTCATCTTTGGAAAAAAATCTATGCCCACCGATGTCTATGCGGTTGCCGTTATATTTTACTGTTTTTGAAATACCACCTATATCATTAGATTCTTCATATATTACTGGAATAATATCTGTCGTTGTTAGTAATTGGTATGCGGCAGTAAGTCCTGCAGGACCTGCTCCAATTATTATTGCTTTTTTAGCCATTTTTTACTCCTATAAAATGTTACATTCAAAAACATCAGTTTTTGAATGTAACATTTTACTTGCTTCCGCAGCATAGCGAGGAAGCGTGTTGATAATAAAGTTTGCGACGCAAACTTGGAAACGAAAACTTTGACGCCATTTCCGGCAAAGTTTTCGTTAGGACTCCTATAAAATTGCTTCCGCAGCGTAGCGAGGAAGCGTGTTAATAATAAAGTTTGCAACGCAAACTGCACTTTCGCAATGAAATGAGAAAGTGCAATATATTAATATATTCCTATTATTCTGTAAGATAAATCTATTGTAAACATAATCAAAGTAAAAAACTGAATTCCGATTATGTTTTGTGCTGTATTATTTACAGGTTCTGCTGTGTTTTTTCGGCATAAATAAATAAGCGGAAAAATCGGTAAAAAATATCGTCCTTGCACAGAACCAATTACAGGATTGTAAAAATCAGGCGGACTTAGCAAATTAAGACTTATAAAAACAGCTCCGGCTATAAAAAGAAAAATTGCAAAAATAACAAAACGCTGTCCGATAGGTCTTTCATTAAGTGCATAGGTTTTATCATGTTTTTGTCGTAAAATCTGAAAAACAAACAAACATATTAACACATAAACAAGAAGTTTGTTCATTGGAATTGCTTCCCAGCCTAAATAGCCACCAGCTGATGTTATCAAATAATATCCACAGCGTTCAGATAAAGTGTTTAAAAGTATATAAGCATATGTAAATGGATTCTTTAAAACCCATTTTACGCTGGTCATTTCTGTAACTGCATTTATAGCTTCAAGAGGAATGCTTTTCGCTTTAGGTATTTTGCTTTCAATAGCAATATGCTGTTCTATATTGAAAGCAGCATTATTTATCTGCTGGTAAAAACGATCAAATGCAAAACTTGCAACTAAACAAAATAAAACAGCTATAAAAAATAATCTTTTTGATTTTAATGATTCAAAATTGTCTTTTTTTAAGAAAAAACTTAAAAATATAAGAGGGAAATATATAACTTTGCTGGAAGCAAAAATAAATATTGCAATACAAAGCTGAAAACATTCCGCAATAGAAATTTTTCGTTTTTCCGTAATTATTGATGAAATTGCAATTACAAAATATAAAGTTAAAGTGAGCAAAATCGAATCATAAGAATAAGAAACAATTTGATGAATGAACATTGGTGCGAGCGCAAAAGTTGCAAAAAAAGTTTTTCCAAAATTGTATTTTTTTAATGCAAAAAAGATTACAAAAACAAAAAATGCAAGATTAAAAAATCTGCCAAGCAAAAATGTAAATAAAAAATTCATTTTGAGAAGCCTACCGATAGTAATTCCTGCGGCAGAGAAAACATACATGAAAAAATATGTATTAAGTTTTGTAGCATAAGGATATACACTTATAAGTGAGTTATCTTGCGGCTTTTTTAGTTGCTTAAAAATATGCGGCCAGATTTCTTCATAATAATTAAAGAGAGTCCAATTTTCATTTTGCATATAATCGGGCGGAACTATCGATAAATCTGTTGTTCGCTTCATTATTTGATTTGGTACAGTATTTTTTATGCCTAAAAATTTATTTGAAATATCGTAAGCCGTATCAAAATGGCGACATTCATCTGCGATTGTAAGTGGTGGCATAATTATCATAAATAAAAAGCCAAAAATTAACGCACCAAAAAGGAATAATATTTCAATTTTAAGTTCTTTTATGTAAACAAAATAAATTATAACAAAAATCACAGACAGCAAAATTACCCAAAAAAATATCATAAATGGAATAATAAATTTTCCAAGTAAATTACCGTAAAGTTTAATAGCTGGAATATTTTGACTGTTGTCAAGTTTTAAGTTTATGTTTGTTCCAAAAACTTTAACTTTAAAAATACCGTTTTTTGCATTTATACCATTTGCAAAATTGAATCTAAAATATCCTTTTGCTTTATTTAAAATTTTTGCATCGGGTAAATAAGAAAAAACTATATTATTAGATTCATCGCAAATTTGCATAGAAACGGAAATTGGGTTTTCTTCTTCAATTTTATCAAAAAAAATAGAAATACCGCTCCAGTTAGAGTTTTTAGGTTCCACGGTGAATGAATATTCTTCATTTTCCACAAGAGAAATCGTAGCGGAAGAAAATTCTTCTGCCGTTGATTCGTATTTTGCATTCATCAGAAAACGATTGATTTTTGATGTAAAATAAAAGCAAAAAATTAAATAAACTAAGAGAATTACAGAAAGACCTTTATGAGATTTTAAAAAAAACTTAAAATTATTCATGTTCTTCTTCCTTGTTTTCTTTGCTTTTTAGATAGTCGTCTTTTATTTCTTTTAATGCAATATGCTGAATAAGCTCTTCGAGTTTTTGCTGAACTTGTGAAAGATGCATTGTTAAAGTAAAAACTTTATAAATGAGAAGAAAAATAATTGTTACTAAAATAAAATTAATTGGTGCATAAAATCCCGAAAGCGAAGCTGCAAAATTTGCAATTTGAGGAAAAATACTTAAAAGAACAAGCATTAAACCGAAAACAATCCAAAAAACAAGAGATTCCAGTTTTACTTTTGATTTTCTTATATTTGCAATTATGTATGTAAATGTAAAAATTGACATTATTACTAATAAAATACGTAGCCATGAAGTCATAATCAGCCTCTCTTTCTAAACCACTGAACAAATAAAATCGAAAGACAAATACGCAGCATATAATGCAATGATGTCATGAAACTTAAATAAGAAGTTCCTGCGATTCTTTCATTCATGGTAACTTGCACTTCTTTTACAGTACAACCGCGGTTAAGTAAATATGCAATTGTATCCGGTTCCGGTCCATAATTCGGTTTGTCTGCAAATTCTTTAAGAACTTTGCGCCCATAAAGGCGCATTCCTGAGGTGGGGTCTTTTATATGTTTTCCAGTTGTAAGCATTATAAGCAAAGAAATAAGTCTGCTGCCCGTCATTCTGGGGGAGAAAGATTTTTTTTCTGTAATAAATCGAGAACCAATGATAATATCTGCACCTGATTTGCACATTTCTTCTTGCATTTTTTCTATAAATTCCGGTCTATGTTGTCCATCTCCATCAAATTGAATAGCTGCATCATAATTTTTTAGTAACGCATACTTCATTCCAGTCTGAAATGCACCCGCAAGTCCCAAATTTACAGGCAGGTCAATCATATTAAATTTGCATTTTCGACATATTTCGGCTGTATTATCTTTTGAACCGTCATTTATAATTACATAATCAAATTGAGGATAATTATCTTGTAAATTTTTAACGACAAGTTCAATGCTACCGCTTTCGTTATATGCCGGTATAAGTATCAATATTTTCATTTTTGAATCTATCCGATTTTGTTATTTTTGCTGGTAGAATGATACAATAGTTTTAGTAAATTTGCTATATGTGTTTCGCTTAAACTTTAATCTAAAAAATTTTAGGTTGTGTGAGCGAAACACGTAGTTTTTCTGTGAAAAACTACGGGATTTTTTTGAACTTTAACTCCAAATTTTGGTTGTGTGAGCGAAACTTGTGGTTTTATATGGGGTTAAACAAGGTAAACAAGATTATGCATATCTCATATATTATGTTTGTTATTTAGGCTGTTTGTTTATTGACATAAAACAGTTGTGCGTTTTATTCTCATGGTATGTTTAAATCATTTTGTAGTGTATTTTGTTTTTTGTTTCATGCGGAATGTTCAATAACTAGACGGTGCTTAAAGCATGGCTTTAAATCTTTGGTTAAGTTGTTAATTGTTTTTTCGTTATTTTGTCTTTATTCATGTAAAAAATCTCAAACGGCGGAACTTTTTAATAGGGAACAGCGTTTTAGGCTGAATTATGGAAATTTTGAAAATGAATTGAATCTGTTTGATATTTCTACAAACAGTGATGTTAATACTTCTGTCTGTATGCAGGATGGCTTTATCTACATTTCTAATGGAAAAGCTAAAAAAGTGATGCAGTTCACTTCTTATGGTGATTTGCTTCGCATTTTTTATAATCCGGACACAAATCCTACTCCATCATTTATGCTTTCTGAAAATCTTTTAGATTCAAAACAAACAACACAAAGTGCTATTCCATATAAATTTAATATGCCCGGAAATATTGCTGTTGATTCAGAAAAAAATCTATATGTGGTTGATCGTTTGCCGCAAGATAGGCAGGAACAAGATTTAGAAAATAATCTTTTACTTCGAGATGTTGTTCTTAGGTTTGCAAAAGACGGTACTTTTATTGATTATCTTGGGCAACACGGACCGGGCGGCATTCCTTTTTCGTTTATTGAGAATATTTATACAACATCAAATAATGAGTTAGTTGTAACTTGCCTTACAAATACAGGATATGCTGTTTCTTGGTTTAATAAAGATGGTTTTTTGTTATACAGTGTTCTAATTGATTCTGCTGCAATGCCTCTTGTTGAAGATAAGAATGACTGCTTTGTGTCTCTTGACGGAGTTGTTCCAAGTTATAAAGAACATTCACTTTTTGTAAAAGCCGATTATTATTTATGTGAAATTGATGTTCAGTCCGGGGTTCAAACAGGTATATCTTACGAGGGTACATATCTTTACACATTAAATTTAGATACAGAAACTTACGATGAACCACTCGCTATTCCCGGATATGAAGTTATTGTTAATGAATATGCTGAAAAAGCAACATATTCTAAAGCACTTGATTTTTTAGGCGTAACCGATTCAGGCTGGTTTTTCTTTATGACTCCTGTTGATAAAGGTTATGTTGTTGAAATAATTCAAAAAAACAGACAAAAACTTATTAGAAAAATACTCAGTGTTTCAGATGATGAGCTTGTATTTAACAATTTTTCTCTTTCCAAAGATGGAATCATTACAGCAATTCTTGCAAATGAAGTGGAGGCTTCTGTGGTTTGGTGGCGAACTGATGCTGTTATTGATGCGCTTATAAAATAGGGAGGTGTGATGAGTAGCTCGGCTGAAATTGCGCCTCGCTACTCATCTACAAGTTTGCGTCGCAAACTTTATTATTAACACGCTTCCTCACTGCGTTGCGGAAGCACGTAAAAAGTTACCTTCGAAAACTGAAGTTTTCTCAGTAACTTTTTATTGAAGGTGTGATGAGTAGCTCGGCTGAAATTGCGCCTCGCTACTCATCTACAAGTTTGCGTCGCAAACTTTATTATTAA
>JAAYQG010000076.1 GCA_012519415.1 Treponema sp.
CGCTTTTTTTATCAAAGTCAGTAATCAATTATTGTTATACTGAACTGAAATTAATTTTCTTTTAGAAAGCAAGGATAAGCTAGTCGTGAACGTAACAAAAAAAATTGAGAAAATCGAACATTCTGCAGTTGAATTGACTGTAACTATTCCACAAGCTGATTTATCAAAAGAATACAATCAGCTTTTAGCTAAATATGCAAAGTCAGCCCAGATTCCGGGATTCAGGAAAGGTCATGTTCCTTCGAGTGTGTTGGAACGCAAATTTGGTGAATCTCTAAAAAGCGAAGCTGTTGCAGACGTTATAGAAAAAACATTAGGCGATATTTTCGATGAAGATGATTTTCAAAAACCATTACCATATTCACAGCCTACATTGAAAGAAACTCCGGATTTAACTATTGATAAAGATTTAACATTCACCGTTGTTTATGATATTATGCCGGAAATAAAAGACATAAACATGGAAAATATTGAGATTGAAGTTCCGGTTGTTACTATTACCGATTCAGAACTCCAAGAAGAGTTAAAAACAATTCAAGAACGCAATGCACTTGTTGTTGATAAAAAAGATAACGATGTAGCAGCCAAAGATGATATTGCTACAATCAATTATTGTGAACTTGACGAAAATAACAATATTGTTTCAGGAAGTGAACGTGAGGATTTTGTATTTACACTTGGTTCTGGACAAAATCTTTTTGAACTTGATAACGACGTAATCGGAATGAAAAAAGGTGAAACAAAAGAAGTTTCCAAAAAATATAAAAAAGATCATCCACATGAAGAACTTGCCGGAACTACGAAAAAAATCCGTGTAACATTAACTGCATTAAAACTTCGTAATCTTCCGGAACTTGATGATGAACTTGCACAAGATGTTAGTGAAAAATTCAAAACTCTTGATGACTTAAAAGCCGATATTAAGAAAAATCTTGAAAATGCACTTGAAAACCGTCTTAATGAAATTAAAACAACAGCACTAATTGAAAAACTTGTAGAAAAAAATTCAATTGATTTGCCAGTTTCAATGTGCGATGCTGAACTTAATTCTCGTTGGCGTATGATGGCACGACAGTTTCAAACAACAACAGAACAGCTTGAAAAAATCATCACTTCATCAGGACAAACTAAAGAAAAAATGCTTGAAGAATGGAAACCTGATGTAGAAAAAGCACTTAAAGGTGGTCTTATTATCGAACAACTCTTAAAAGATAAGAACATCAGTGTTACGGACGAAGAAATCGAAGCGGAATTTTCTAAAATTGCTGAAAAAGCAAACGTTTCTGTTGAAGAAGTTAAAAAACATTATGCAGATAAACAAAGTAAAGAATATCTTGTTGATAACTTAAAAGAACAAAAACTTTATAATGAACTTTTTGAAAAAGTTAAAATCAAAAAAGGTGAAAAGAAAACCTTTGCTGATTTATTCAAAAAATAAAATAATTTCACCGGAACTGTCCAAAAAATAAACTTTGGACAGTTTTCTAAAATTTATATGCGATATTTAAAAATCAACATTTTTTTATATATCGCAAAATATTAGTTAGTTTCAATTACAGGAAGAGCTATGAACGAACAAATGAATAATCTTGTTCCATACGTTGTTGAACAAACAGGAAATGGAGAGCGTTCTTATGATATTTTTTCAAGATTGCTCAAAGATCGAATCATCTTTGTAGATGGAGAAATCTCAGATATTTCAGCTGATTTAATTGTTGCGCAGCTGTTGTTTCTTGAATCTCAAAATCCTGAAAAAGAAATCAGTATGTATATTAACACACCCGGCGGTTCTGTTACAGCAGGACTTTCGATTTACGATACAATGCAGTACGTTCGTTGTGATATTCAGACAATCTGTTTAGGTCAAGCTGCAAGTATGGGCGCAACAATTCTTGCCGGCGGAACAAAAGGCAAACGTTTTGCACTGCCCTCTTCACGCGTAATGATTCATCAGCCGTGGGGCGGTGTTAGAGGTCAAGCTGTAGATATTTCCATTCAAGCTAAAGAATTCAGTCGCTTGAAAAAACTCACTATTGAATATTTTGCAGAACAAACAGGAAAAACAATAGAGCAACTTTCTAAAGATATGGAACGAGATTATTTTATGTCTGCCCAAGAGGCACTTGAATATGGTATAATAGATAAAATTATGCCACGGAGAAAACATGGTGAGAATTGACAGAAATCAAAGTTGCTCGTTTTGTGGAAAATCTGCAAATCCAAAAAGAAAACTTATTTCCGGCCCAAAAGGTATATTTATCTGCGAGCAATGTGTTGGCGTATGCCAAGCAATTATTGACGAAGAAAAAACGGATTTGAAACCTATTCGTCTAGATGAAATTCCAACACCAAAAGAATTTAAGGAATTTCTTGACCAATATGTTATCGGACAGGATCAAGCTAAAAAAACTCTTGCAGTTGCAGTGTACAACCATTACAAACGAATGTCTTTGCAAAAACAACATCAAACCAAATCGGAAAACGATGTATTAATCGAAAAGTCGAACATTCTTTTGATTGGTCCTACCGGTTCGGGGAAAACTTTACTTGCAAAAACATTAGCGGAACGACTTCAAGTTCCTTTTGCTATTGCAGATGCCACAACACTTACAGAAGCTGGCTATGTAGGTGAAGACGTTGAAAATGTTCTTCTAAAATTGATAAATGCTGCCGACGGCAATATTGCTGCTGCTGAACGAGGAATTATTTTCATTGATGAAATTGATAAAATTTCGCGAAAATCAGAAAATGTTTCAATTACTCGCGATGTTTCAGGCGAAGGTGTACAGCAAGCACTTCTAAAAATAATTGAAGGTACAAAAGCAAGTGTTCCTCCTCAAGGCGGAAGAAAACATCCTAATCAGGAAATGCTCGAAATTGATACAACAAATATTTTGTTTATATGTGGCGGTGCATTTGTCAACCTTGAAAAAATCATTGAAAGCCGAGTTGCAGCGCACACAATGGGGTTCGGTGCAGAAATCAGCAACAGAACAGAAACAGAACGAATGGAACTTTTAAATCAAGTTATTCCAGATGATTTAGTAAAATTCGGTCTTATTCCGGAATTGATTGGTCGTATGCCAATTAATGTTGCTCTAAATGAATTAACAAAAGATGATTTGAAGCGTATTCTTAATGAACCTAAAAATGCAATTATAAAACAGTTTGTAGCTTCTTTTGCTATTGATGATGTAAAGATTGAGTTTACAGATGATGCAATAGATGCAATCGCCGAGATGGCAATTCAGCAAAAAACAGGTGCAAGAGGCTTGCGCTCGATTGTTGAAAAAATGTTGCTTGATCTTTCTTTTGAAGCACCGTCTATTGAAGGCAAAAAGAAAGTTATTATAACTGCTGATATTGTTAACCAAAAACAAAAAGCATCTATAGAGCTTATTTCTGCAAAATCTGCTTAAACAAACGTTATTTTCAAAAATGCTGCTTATTTTGCAGTATTTTTGAAAATTCAACTTGTTTTTTTATTTTCAACAACATTATGAAGAACTTCAAGAGTACGCATCGCTGTTTTATCCCATGAAAAACGTTTGACCCATTCTTTGCTTTCTGCCGCTATTTTATCATGATATTCTTTATCGGATACTATCTTCTCAATAATTTCTGCAATTTCTTCTATATTATCTGAATTGAAAAACACAGCTGCAGGACCTGCAATTTCTGAAATTCCGCCTGCATTTGAACAAATAACAGGAATTCCACATGCCATTGCTTCAAGAACAGGCAAAGCTGCACCTTCAGAAACAGACGGAATAACACAAACGTCTGCACATGAATATAATTCCGGCAAACTTTTATGAGGGAAATAACCAGTAAGCACTATATCTGTTACATAAGGAGAATTAAGCACAGTTTTGTGAACAATTTCAGCATTTTGCCCTTCCGAGCCCGCGATAACAAGCTTATGCGGAAGCCCGGTGCGCTGCTTGAACAAACCGAAAGCTTTAATAAGCTCAATATGCTTTTTTTCAGGATATTGAACACGCGACGGATAAATCAAGTAAGGACGTTTAATTGCAAAAGGTTGAATGAGCACAACCTCATCGTTTTCGATATTATGAGGGAAAAACAATGAATGGTCTACACCATTATGAATAATTTCAATTTTTTCAGACGGAACACCAAAAGATAATAATTCTTTTTTTACAAATTGACTTGGAACTATAATTTTTGCTGAACGAAAAAAAACTCTTTTAAGTCTTAACTTAAAAAAAATACTTTTATTCCTTTTTAAAACTTCACTTAAAAGTTCATTTATAACAAGTACAGCAGGTATTGAAAAACTAAACGGCATAACTTGCAAAGTTGCAGGATAAAGCACAACATCATATTTTCGTTTTTTTATAAACCACTTTAGAAAAAAAGAATGCCAAAATTGAACAGCAAAAACAGAATCGGAAACATTCAATCCAAAAAACGAAAATGAACTTTTTGCAAAATCATAAACAAAACGATCAGTTTCAACACCGAAAAGCTCAATGCTGTTGTTGTCCGTTTCGGGCAAGCTTTTTATTAAAGAAAACAGATATGAACCGGCACCAGACTGGCGTCGATCACATCCAAAAGTATCTATTCCTATACGCATTTGCAAGCATTATAGCATAATCAAAGTTTTTATGCTACAGTTGCATATAATGAATACATTTACAGATTTACTGATACGCAAAAGTCTTATAGACACCTTAACTAAAAAACAAATAACAACACCAACAGCTGTGCAATCTCAAATAATTCCGGAAATAATGAAAGGCAAAAATGTGATTTTTAGTTCCGAAACCGGAACGGGTAAAACATATGCATTTCTGTTGCCGCTTATAACAATGATGATTTCTGAAATAGAAACACAAAAAAAAGCAAACAAACAGCCAACACCGCAGCCCGGTATACTTATTGTAGCTCCAACAAATGAACTAGCTTCACAACTCAAACAAGAAACGGATTTTCTTTTAAAAGAAGAAGATTTTGATGAAAAACAAAAACTAAAAAGCTTGTTATGTATCGGTGGCACTTCAATTTCAAGACAAATCGAATCTTTAAAAAGCAAACCACAAATTATTTTAGGCGGTCCTGCCCGACTTCTTGAGCTTATTCGTTTAAAAAAATTGAAAACCCAACATATTTTTGCAGTGGTCTTAGATGAAGTTGATAGATTACTTTCGCCGGAACTTAGAGATATTACAACAGAACTTATTAAATCAATAAATTCAAATTTTCAATTAATATCATGTTCTGCGACAATAAAACAAAATCAATTAAAAATTCTTGAAAACATTTTAGGCAAATCTTTTGAAAACATAACAATGCCAAAAGAAGACGTGTTAAAACAAAATATTTTGCATTATGCACTTCATGCAGAACAGCGCAATAAGATTGACACTCTAAGAAGTTTACTCCTTGCAGAAAAACCGGAACGTGCTCTTGTATTTTCAGCCGAAACCGCACAAATTGCAAATATTGTAGAAAAATTAAAATACAAAAAAATTAATTGCATAGGACTTCATGCTAAAACAGATAAATTTGAACGCAAAAAAGCTGTTGATGATTTTAGATCTGGAAAATGCCATATACTTGTAACAAGTGATCTTGCAGCGCGCGGTCTTGATATTAACGACATAACGCATATTATCCAAATGGATGTTTCTCCCAATGAAGATTTTTTCGTGCATCGAGCAGGCAGAACAGCAAGAGCCGGAAAAACAGGCATAAACATTGTTATTGGCGATGAATATGAATTGCGACAACTTGCAAAACTTGAAAAAAAACTCGAAATTATAATAACCCCCAAAATGCTTTATAACGGAAAATTAATTACACCGACGAATTAAAATTTTCCAGCATCATAAGTTAGAGATAATTTCCATATTAAAGACGGACTCCCCTTGTAACCGTTTACCCTTGTAAATTCGCTGCCGTTTGTACCGAATGTTATTATAGGGCCGGTACTTAATTTAAAATCATTCAAAAATGAATATGAAATTGTTCCTTGAACTACGCCTGAACCGTCCGTTAAACTCAACATCGTATACAAATTTATATTACAATCTCGCACAAAAGCATCTGTTTTTGAAAGAGAAATAACAGCAAAATGTTTACCCGCATATGTATAAGAATTTTTAAGTTTCAAAAAATCGATTTCAGACAATGTTTTTGTATCTTTTGAGCCAAATCCATTGAAAAAATATTGCCCCATTAATGTTATTTTAGGTTCTTTCCAAGTATAAGAAAAACCAGTCGTCGCCTGAAAGATAGTTTTCATATCTTCATATTTTGGAGTTCCTTTTCCGTTTTTTGTAAACGGAAACCACTGCTCTTCTGTTCCATAGGCGAAAACAAGCTCGGAAAAAGTCGAAACTTTTCTAATTCCGCCTGTAAGTGTCGCAACGGCACGCGGGGTTCGCCCGTATTGGTACCAACCGCCAAGTCCGACTTCAAAATTTTTAACCAGCAACTCATATTTTGCAGCAAATGCCGTATATTTTACGTCTTTTTTTATGTCGAACGACTCATCTTTATCATTCTTGTTTTCGCCGGTTTTTATATCGGGAAGAACATAAAGCCATAAACAATTTTGAGTTCCCGGAAACACAATCTGCGTGCGTAAAGATATAGCACCTTCTCGCTGTTCAGTAGGATTTTCCGGATCAACAGCTGATAAATTTATTACATCCGCAGGACTAAAAAAATAGCCCACCCCCCACGTTATTGTATGTTTTCCCAAACGGAAAAAAATTCTTTCTTTTAAATTATAATCAAGAAAATATTCAAACCATGAAATTACATTCTTTTCATCTGGAAATACATTATCTATTTTATCTGTAAAAGGATAAAAAACAGGCTGAGGAATTTTGAATTTAGCCTTTGCATAAAATCTTAAATTATTTACAGGACGAAAATCAAAATAAAAGTCCGATTTAATTTTTGGAACAAGAGAAAAATCTCTAAAACCATTTTTTCTATATGTTGTATTTCTGTTTTCATCTTTTAGCGGATCATACCATAAAAATGTTCCATCAAGTGTAGCTGAAAAAGAACAACCGAAACGAAACTTATTTTCAGCATAAATATTACTAATATCAAAAGTTAAAGGCTCTTCACTTTCAATAACGTTGCCTTCATCTATCATTGAATCAGAAAACATATCATCTTCGCTGAAAAAAGAATCATCGGAAGAATTATTATCTGAAATAATCATATCATCGGAAAAAAACGAATCATCATCATTGATTGCAATAAGCTGTTTTTCAACATCTTCACTCGAAAGTGCATCAGAATATTTAGTTTTTTCCTGAAAAAGCTCGAGGTTCACATTTTTATCAGTAGTTTCAGAATAAACAGAAAAACCGATTATAAAAAATATAAAATATAAATATATTTTTTTTTCACTAAATATTTTCATTTATTACCCCAAACATCGACTTTATAAACTCGAACAAATATCCATCCAAAGCAAGCATTAATCTTTTTTTCAATATTTTAATTTTTACCAGCTTCGATACAGAATCATTCAAAAATATAGAAAGTCGATATTCAGACTTTTAATTGAGCTGTTCCAAATAAGCTTTTGTAAAAACTTTGTCAGGTATTGGCGCAAAAGACAAATCGCTTATAACCTGCTGTGTCTGTTCACCTTTATTTAATTCATCTCGAATAAGTGCCTGTGTTGAAACATAACCGGCAGGCACTTTTGTATATTTTGGAATAAGAATTGTGCGCATGAGACGACCAGAACCTGAAAAATCTTCTTGTTTTAAAATCAACGGAATATCTTTCCTTATATAAAATTTTGTTTTTGCATAAGACGGCGCATTTGTTGTTGCTTCAAGAGTAATTATATTAATTTCATATTTTCCCAAAGTTCCTTCTGAAAACTCCGTTACTTTATAATTTTCTCTCCAATGATCGTCCGAGCGATTAACATCATCAATTTTAACATCCGAATCACCGAGTGCTTCTTTTATAGATGTGTGAGTAAATTTACGGCTTATAGGATCATAAGCCCAAATATTATCTCCATCACGCAAATACCCTGTACCTTTGTCTGCATCCGGAAAAAGCTGAACAATAGTCATAAGTTTTTTTTCCGTGCGCTCTAAAATCTTGTATTGAAGATTTTCCTTTGGTTTGCCGGGTTTTTCAATAACAAGTGAAATTGTAGCAGAATAATCTCCATGATATGCAAGAATATCATCACTTTCTTCCATGATAGAAAAAGCTTTATCTGAATCTTCTTTTGAAACCTGCGCAAAAATATTGACAGCCAAAAACAAAATCAAACAAAAACAAAAAATTTTTCTCATTTATTTTCCCCTAAATTCAAAATTATGCGGCAATTTCTAAAAATTAAAATCATCGCTTAAATATTTGCAACGTTCATACAAAGCTTATGCAATGCGTAAAACAAAACAGTACAATACTGAATCGAATCGCCCATCGGCAATTTCATTTATTTTATGGTTCTTAATGCTTCAGCCGGATTAAGTTTTGCAGCTTGTTTTGCACTTCCATGAACAGCAACAATCGTAAATAAAACAAGTAACAAATATTGAAACAATATGATTCCCGGTGTGAGCGAAAAAGTAAAACGCCCATTATCCAAAAACAAAGACAAACTTTCTATATTTATAGGAATCATATGAATAACAAACATAACAATCAACGAAAACAAAAAGCCTGCGATAGCACCAATCAAACATAGAATTACAGCTTCAAAAGTAAAAACATTGCGAGTACGTTTTCTGCACATACCGATAGCGCGGATTGTTCCAATTTCTCGTATTCTTTCATAAAGAACCATTCTATATGTGTTTGAAACACCAACCATTACAATAAACAAAATCACAAGCAAAATTACAGTAGTAATTGTATGAACAATTGACAACACAGTCTTAATTGCAGGAACTTCATCATATAATGTTTCTACGGCATATTTTGTGCCAGACCAATTATGTTTTTTGGGGTCGACTTGTTTTTCAATACCTTTGCCGATATTCGTAGGATTCGTTCTCATCGCTTCAAGACGGCTTGTTACATTAACTCCGTCATTTCGGATAAGCTCCTCAATCTTTCTAGCAATTTTCGTCTGGTGATTTTTGTTAGTGATATGTATGGCAAATGATGAAAAACTTGCTTCAGGAATTCCAATCAATTTATTCAAAGATTTTATATCAGTATAAGTCTGCATTGAATTCAAAAAGCTGTTAGACTTTATTATGCCTGCAACTGTAAAATCATCAACATTGTTTTGTCCGCGAATAGTTGTACAAGTGAATGTAACAACATCGCCAACTTGCAAATTCATAGCTTCAGCAGTTTTATCACTTATTACAAGCGGATTGTGCATATTAAAATTTTCAGCACCGCCTGAAACAAACTGCATTGTCCTTACAAGAGATTCTTCTGTTAAATCTCTGCCGTACATTACAGAAATAGATTTTTTCCCTTCAAAAATCAGCTGACCGTTTACTATTGAATAATATGAAAAAGATTTATAACCTTTTATATTTTTTTCAACAAGAGTGCGTATGTAATTTTCATCACGGACGACAGCCGCTATAGTGGGAGCTTTGCCTTCCACATCAGACGGAACTATCTCTAATCCTTGAATTAGAACAGTACCGCCAACCATTTCCGTAATTTGAGCTTCAAGATTATTAACCATTCCTGTAATAAGCCCGTCTACAGTAGTAACAACAAAAAAACCGAATGCAATAGCTATAGCCAGAACGGCATTTCGTCTTTTTTGTCTTGAAAGATTTTTTAATGCTAAATTAAATGTTACGTTCATTTTTCTACCTTATTCCCTGCTTAGAGCCTTCAAAGGTGTAATTCTCAAAGCAGAACGCACAGGATAAAGATTGCTTAAAATACTTCCTGCTAAAGCAACTGCCAGAGTAAGTGCAATAATCTTAAAAGTCGGACTAAAATGCAAAAGACCGCCGCCAAGAATCATTTTTGCAATACTATTTGTAATTGTAATACCTAAAGAATTAAAAATTGACATCAAAATAAATGCAAGAATAATTCCTATAACCGAAGAAACAACAGCAAGAAAACAGCTTTCCGTAAAGAAAAGAAGTTTGACAAAGCTTTTTTTTGCACCAATCGCACGCATTGTGCCGATTTCACTTGTGCGTTCAATAATACTTACTGTCATTGTGTTCATAATTATTATAAAAACAACAACCGCAAGAATTATAATCAACAAATTGAATATAATTCCTATACCTTCTACAGTTTGAGAATAAGAATAAGCAGCTTTTTTCCAATTCATTGCATTAACATTTAGCCCTTCAGCTTCAAATTTCTCATTAAGTGAATTGATAATCTGCTCGGTTTGAAAAGCATGCTTTACTTTTATAATTATAAAATGCCAAGCACCATCATCAGTCTTATTTAATTTATCACGCAAAGATGTATCGCCAAGAATTGAATTAAAATCAAGTTCTGTTTCGGCAAGGAACGTATCGTCATCGGGAATATCATCGAACAAATCCGCATCAGAAAAACCGAACAGTTCGTCCTCACTTAATTTTGAAAGCGAAAGATCAACATTCTCCGGAAGTTCTTGGCTAAAAGACGAACCGTATGTAAGTTTTGCAAAAGTTCTTGCAAAAGCTGGATTGCAATAAACAGTCTGAAACATTGCAGAATTTTCGTTAAATGGCTTAAAAAAACCGGAAACTTTTGCTTCTCTTATAATACCGTTTGCATTAGCCCCAAGAACAAGAATATTATCACCTACGTTCAATGGCGTATCATAAAGTGATTCGAATGCCTTTTTAAGGCGCATATCAATCATTATTTCGTTTGAATTTGCAGCAGGAAAATCACCTTCTACGAAATTAATTCCGGAAAATGTATCCCAATAAGTTTTATCTTCGCCTGCCATAAGCTGAGAAATCGGCATATCGTAAAAACCAATATCATCTTTTTCAACCCATGCAGATAAATCAACTTCATCGCCGCCTTTTGCAAGCATAATTTGCGAAGAAATGAGTTTTGTCTTTTTTTCAAATGAATCGTAACTTTGGATTATTTCCTCAACTTTTTCAAGCTCTGCAATAGCAGGAAGCTGCGGAATTCCGCCTGCTAAATTTACAGTATTAACACCAAAAATATCGTTGATTTCGCCTTTATTTGGATTTGTTCCAATTACAATATCGCCTGTATAATTTGCACGAAAATCTTTTTCAAGCCCTCGGTTTATTGATTCAAGGAACGAATTTCCAAGAATTACAATTGCAACACCAAAAATAAAAAAACATGAAATAATTATTGTTTTTGTTTTATGTTCTTTTAGATTTCGTAAAGCGAGTCTAAAAATTTGTTCCATTTAACGATTCTCCGTTTTATAAATGCCAGAACCTGTTTTATATTCATCATTGCTTATTTTGCCGTCAAAAATATGAATAACATGGTTGCACATTTCTACAATTCGAGAATCGTGTGTTGAAAAAATAAATGTTGTTTGAAGCTCCGTATCATTGTTCAAGTCTTTCATAAGCGAAAGAATCTGCGCACTATTTGTTGAATCGAGGTTTGCTGTAGGTTCATCAGCAAGAATTACAGGTGCTTTTGTTACAAGAGCGCGAGCAATTGCAACTCGCTGACGCTGCCCGCCGGAAAGTTCAGCAGGTTTGTGATTTTTCCAGCCGGAAAGACCTGTTTTTTCCATTAAAAATTGAACCCACTCTTCTTTTTGTTTTTTTGTAAAAGTATCTACGATACAGTCAATCTTGCTATTTTTAGATTTTAAAAGAAGCGGAAATTCTATATTTTCATAAACATTTAAAACCGGAATAAGATTGAAAGTCTGAAAAATAAATCCAATATGTGAGCGACGCAAAGCTGTAATGCGTTTGTCAATTGAAGATGGAATTGTTGTTTTAATTTTTTTGTCTTTTTTTTCGCTGTAATTGTTCAGGCGGTTAGATTCAAGATGTGTAAAACCTAAATCAAATCCATCATAAATATCTATACCATCAATAATTATTTTGCCGCTAGTCGGAAGGTCAATTAACCCAATCATATTTAAAAGCGTAGACTTTCCTGAACCGGACGGCCCTGAAATTGCGGCAAATTCACCCTTTTTTATATCAAAAGAAGCATTTTTTACAGCTTCAACTTTTTGATTTCCAAGCGGATATGTTTTGTATATGTTTTCAAGTTTTACAATTGACATTTAATTCCTCAAAAAATATTTTAAATAAAATTAATCATGAAGTTTCAGCAATCTCATGATTATTTTTACACGCATACTATACTGATTATAATAATATTGGTCAATATTGATTAAAAATGTTTTTAATCAATATTTTCATTTACAAATATAGATACAAATATAGAAAAATTTAATTCATCAACTTTGTGTAGATTTTTTCACTTATGATAAATTAAAGCGGAAACGTCTTGAATTGTATATTTTAGGAATTTGCGCATTTTCAATTCCAATAAAAATTAATAAGGTAATTATTTTCAACACAAAAAGCTTTGGCTGCAATATTAAAGGTACCATCATTATTGGAATAATCATCATAAATAAATATGATAGAATGTTTGTGTTTTTTGTATAAAAAAGCATTGAAAACAAAAACGAATTATTTATAAGAAAATCGAAAAACATAAAAAGCAACAAAAAATCAAAGATGTTAAAAATGTTTGAAAATTCCTTTAGTCTAAAAATAAGCAAAACAAAAACAACAACAAAAGACACGAGCTTTTTTCCAAATAAATACACACGACATGAACAGCCGCTGTTAATTAGAAAAATTGCACCGCCGGAAGAAAAATCATTTTTAAGCCCGTCAAACAAACGCTGCGAAATAACAAGAACACACATAGTCATGCTCAATAAGACATATGATTTTGATTTGTTAATTTCTGGTATGTGCATAAATTGTTTGTCAATAAGCGGCAGAAAAATAACAAAAGTTAATGCAAAAACGCTCAAAAAAAGACTTGCTTTGTTATAAAAAAGCTCGTAGATTTCTTTTTTTATGCTGCAAAAAATTGAGCTTTTATCAGGCACATTCAATGTATTTTTCCTTTAATTTTTCAACTGAAAATTCTTCAATATTCTCGTTTTGAGAATTCCAAGAAATATTTCCGTTTTTTATAAAATAAATTATATCTGCCGTTTCTGCTGATAAATATAAATCGTGCGAAGTAATTACAATTGTTCTGCCGTTTTCTGCAACTTTCTGTAAAAGCTTTGACAATTTTTCTGCATGAACAGGGTCTAAAGAGCCAAACGGTTCATCAAGCAACAAAAGCTTTTGACTGCTTGCAATAGCAAGAATAATTGAAGCCATCATTATTTGACCAGTTGAAAGGTAGCGAACTCTTTCTTTTTCAAAATTTTCAGCTTCAAACAGCTCATAAGCATATTTTACAAGCTCATTCTGTTTTAAGTCTTTGCCAAGCATATCAAGATGTTCAGCTAAACTAAAATGCTGAATCAAGCCGCCGCCTGCCGAAACATACCAGCCTTCTGGATTTTCAATGCTTGACGGCAAAATGCCAGAAACTAGCTTTAGCAAAGTTGTCTTGCCTGCACCATTATGACCGCAGATAACAGTGATTTTATTTTCATTTATTTCAAAATTGATATTATTGAAAATGATTTTTCTTTTTTTATATCCAAAAAAAACGTTGAAATTCATATTTACCTTCTCTATTAAATTAGCTTCCGAAAATATAGTGATTTTTGTGCCATATTGACGGCAACATAAAACAAAACATTGATTGCAACACCAAGTAAAACAGTTAAAACAGAAGCCGGAAGTTTTGTAAGCAGCAAAAACAAAGCACCCATAATTAAATTTGACAAAATTATACCAACTGCTTCATTGCCTTTAGCTAAAATCAGCATAAAATACTCCACAGGAACAACCATCATGCTTAAAGAAAACAAAAACAAAACTTGCAAAGCGTTTGAAATTTTAACAATTCTGTGAATTTCTCCTGAAAGCATAAGAATCATAATTGCAGCACAAAACAGACATTTTACAAGATAATAATTTAAAAATTTAATCTTTGCATTGCATAAAAAAAGAGTGCCTTTTTCTCTTACATCTGTCAAAAAAGAATCATATATAAATTGTTGTACAGTAAATGTTATCCACCAAAAATGAAAATAAATATTATAAGCATCATGATTACGCTTAATAATAACTTTTTCACCTAAAATGACAAAAAAGAATAAAATCCAACATTTTGAGCTGTATACAAAATCTTTTATTTCTTTTTTGAATAAAATATCTAATTTTTTCATTTTAACCCCATATAATTATTTCAATGATAAAAAGCTGCCTTATGGAATATATTTTTTATTATAAATTCCATAGGCAGCTTAAATTAAATTTTAATTACCACAAAGGTGCACAGCAAAATATATCTTTTTTATTTCAAGCTTAACAAGTTTGATATCATAACAATAATATCAAAAAATTACATTGTCAACACTTTTATATAAAATATTATTAAAAATCTGTTGGAAGTGTTAATTTGTCGGAAGCTGTTTCTATCAAAGTTTCTTTTTTTTCGGTACTTTCTATTTTTGCACTATCTTTTAAGCTGTTAAGCCATTCAGTTTGGGCAGAAACACTTCTCTTTTCAATTTCAATATCGATATATTTGAAACCCATTGCAGAAAAAATGCGAGTTAAAAGCTGTTTATTATAATCGTCTGCTTCTTGCAAAAAACCGCCGCGAACAAGTTCAAGTTCGTGTTTTTTTCGAGCAAGATCTATTTCTGCAAATACTTCTTGTGTTGTAATCAACGAAAATATATTATTGCTTTCATCAAAAATTTGCTGGCTTGTAATATCATTTGATAAAATAACGCTTGGCGGAATATTCAGTTTTATTGCGGTTCTGTCTTCTGAAATATCAAACGATGAAGTTGTAATATCTTGTATGCCGGCGCGTATAGTGCCTGAATATTTTATAAGCGAATAACTTTTTGACATACCTAACGCACCTGTTTTTTTTACAGTGATTATGTCGGTATATACAGATTTTATGCTGACCATTTCGGCACACTGCTTTATTTCTTGAGAAGCAAGAACTGTAAGAGATTCGTACTTTTGTTTTTCAAACTTTTCTTTCAGCAAAATAAATCCATAAGCAAATGCACAAGCAAGCAAAATAACAAGAATAAACGAAACAAAAATCCATATAATTTTTCTTTTAATAACTCCCATCGTGACTCCTATTAATCAAAATTGTCTAATTTGCTCAAAGTTAATTTCAAGCAGTGAAATTTCATCTATTAATAATTGCGGTGTAAGTGCATAACTTGAAAACTTTTGGGCTGCTTTTTTTGAAGCAAGTGCGTGTGCTAAAGATGATTGTATTGCAGCTGCTTTTGCATTCCAGTTTTGCGCCAATAATGCGGCAGCAAGTCCAGAAAGCACATCACCAGAACCGCCTTTTGAAAGATTTGATAATCCGTGCGGATTAAAATAAGATTCAAAACAATTTGCTTTTTTAGAATGCAAACAAATTATTGAAGTTGAACCTTTTAAAATTAATACAATATTTTTATAAAAATTGCAAAATGTTTTTGCATAATCAAGTCGGTTTTTTTGTATATCAATAGATGATACATCTGCTAATCCACAATTTTTTAAAAGAACTGCAAATTCTTTTGGATGCGGTGTAATTATAGTTTTTGCATTTAATCTGCTTCTCAATGATAAAATTTCAGGCAGGTTTTCATAATAAAAAATATCAGCATCAAGTACAACAGGCAGATTTTCATTTTTTAGTAAATCCAAATACGGCTCAAAATCGCAATTTTCTTGACCAAGCCCCATGCCTAAAGCTAACGCAGTTGCATTTTTCGGCAGAAACTCTGAAATCATAAATTCAGACGGAACATTAAAACCGCTTTTTTCTTTTGAAAAATCTATTAAACTTACAAGTCCAGCACCAAATCTAAAAGCGGCAGAAGCGGCAATCAACGCAGCTCCTTTTTTGTTGCCTGCAACAACAGCAGTATGTCCAAAACATCCTTTGTGCACATTCATAAATTTTCTTGACGGCAGTTTTAAATCAGATTCTTCAAGCAAAAAAGCGTCGCTTGTAAAAGTATCTTCAAAAACAGAATCGCTTATTCCAAGCGAAGCTGTAATAATTTTGCCTGTATAATCTTTTGCATCATCAAGAAAAAGTGAAATTTTTCTGGCACCCATTGTTACAGTTTCTTCTGCAACAAACGCATTCCCCTCGCCTTTTATTGCACAATCTAATGCGCTAGGCACATCACACGCTAATTTAAATCCTTTAAGTAAATTCAAAGAATCAATTAGATTTTTCATATTTTTGTCTAGTTTTCCATGAAACCCCGAACCAAAAAGACAATCGACAACAATATGTGCGTCAAAAATGTTTTCTACAAATTTTACGCCGATTTTTTCAGCACGTTTTCGCTGCGTTTTACAACCATTACTTTTTGGACTAAGCACTTGAAAAACACAAGGTTCAATTAGCAAATTATTAAAAACTTTATTTTTAAGTCTTCTTGCAAGAACTAAGCCGTCTGCACCATTATCGCCAGAACCGCAAACAATAAGAACATCTACTTTATGTAAATACTTATCATTTAATGAATTGCAAAATATTCTAATGCGCTCTTCCAACGACATTGCAGCATTTTCCATAAGAATATCTTCAGTAAGACAAAATTCGTTTTTTATTCGATCGTCTAAAACTCTTGTATCAAAAAACAATGATTTCATAATATCTCACACATAAGGATTATCAACTTTGATTACACAATAAACATCAGGAAACTTTTCGTTAATCTTATCTGATATTTTGGCTTTTAACTGTTCAGCTGAAAAACAACAATCATGCGGTCTAACAACATCAAAAATCAAATTAGTATGCAAAACGCCCGGAACCATGCGCACATCATGGATTTCAACTTCAGGATTAATTTGTTTTGTAATTTTTTCAGCCTCTTCTTTTAATTCTATAAATGTTTTATTTTCCGTATCAATCGGGTCAAGATGAATTATTGCTTCACACTGAAATTTTTTTTCAAGCGCGACTTCCGCATCATCTATAGTTTCATGCAACATAAAAATATCAAGATTTCCAGGAACTTCAGCATGAAGTGAAATCATAAGCCTGCCAGGTCCATAATCATGAATAACAAGATCATGAATCCCGATTATATGCTCATGTCGTAATACTTCTGCTTCAATTGATTTTACAAGTTCTTTTGAAGGAGGAAGCCCCAAAAGCGGATTAATTGTTTCTTTTGCTGAATCAATTCCCGTATATAAAATGAATAATGACACAAGGATTCCTGCAATTGAGTCTAGCGGAAAATTTACAAAAGGAGATACTACAACCGAAACAAATGCGACGCTAGTAGCAATCATGTCGCAAAGACTATCTTTTGCGGTTGCTTCCATTGCAGCAGATGAAATCTTTTTTGCAATTGTATGATTATAAATATACATATAGAATTTTACACATATTGAAGCAATCATTATATAAAGCGCAATTATATTTTGAGATATATTCGATGGATTTTTTATAGATTTAATAGAAGAAGAAAGAAGTTCAAATCCCATAAGGATTATTAAAAAAGAAACAATAAGTCCTGTTACGTATTCAATTCTACCATGCCCAAAAGGATGTTCGGAATCCGGTTTTTTAGAAGAAAGTTTAAACCCAAGCAGTGAAACTAAAGAAGATGCTCCATCAGCGAGATTATTGTATGCGTCTGCTGTTACAGCCATTGATTTTAAAATAAAACCTGCAACCAGTTTCAAAATAAAAAGCATTATATTTAAAATTATACCGACAACGCTACAAAGGATACCGTAAGCAGTTCTAACATTTGGATTATCGTAAGAAGTATGATTTTTAATAAAAATCCTAGTAAGCAATTTAATCATAAAAACCTCTATATGTTTAATACAAAGATAAAATTATGAGCAGCAATCAGTTTAGTTTTTAATTTGCTACATGCCTCTTTCAAGATTTTCAAATCGAGTAAATGACGGCAAGAAAACAACTTCTACATCACCGATTGGACCGTTTCTTTGTTTTGCTACAATAAGTTTTGTCGGTATTCCCATAATTTCTTTAGGCGCATTTTCTTGATTTTGGTTTTTTTGTCTTTCTCTATGTATAAACATTACAACGTCTGCGTCTTGTTCAATAGAGCCGGATTCTCGTAAATCTGCTAATGTCGGTTCTTGTCCTTCTGCATCTCGTCGAACTTGAGATAAAGCAACTACGGGAATATTAAGTTCTCGGGCAAGACTTTTCAGTGAGCGCGAAATTTCTGCAATTTGTTCATGGCGCGGAACTAATGTATTTTCGCTTTTAATCAATGTAATGTAGTCAATAAAAATAATCTTTATTCCGCATTGAATCTTCATTCTTCTTGCAAGCGCACGCAAATCAAGCAGTTTCATATTAGGCGTATCTACAATATAAAGCGGTGCATCATATATTACACCGGCAGCATCTTGCATTCGCTGAAGTTCCTGCATTGTTAAAAGACCTGTTCTAATTTTTTGAGATGGAATGCGACCTTGAGCAGCCAAAAGACGTTGCATAATTTGTTTGTCTGACATTTCAAGAGAAAAAAGTGCGGCGGGTATTTTTTCTTTTATAGCAATGTTTTGAATCATCGAAAGTGCCATTGCTGTTTTTCCCATTGACGGACGCGCTCCAATAATTATAAGCTCCGAATCTTGAAAACCGCTTGTCATTGTATCAAGTTCTCTAAGACCTGACGGAATTCCTGTAAAAGCATTTTTATTTTTATAAAGTTTTTCAATCATTTCTATGGTTGAAAAAACTATATCTTTTGCTTCTTTATATGTTGAAGTTTGATTTGTATCTGTAAGCTCAAAAATCATTTTTTGAGCTTCTTCAAGGACAGCACGACTTGATACTGTATCATCGTGAGATTGAGCTATTATTTTGCTTGAAACTTTGATAAGATCGCGCCTTACAGATTGTTCGAGAACAATTTGTGCATAATATTCTACATTGGCACTTGTTGGAACTGTATCTGTAAGAGCTGTAACATAACCGGGACCACCGGCATTTTCAAGCTCATTGTCGCTTCTTAATTGTTCCGTTAACGTAATTAAATCTCCACGCTGTCCATTGTTATACAATTTGAGCATGGCATCAAATATTTTTTTATTTTGAATTGAGTAGAAGTTATCGGAACGTAAATAATGAATTACAGTTCCGACAGCTTCCCAGTCAAGGAGTAAAGCACCTAATGTAGCTTGTTCTGCCTCTATATTTGAGGGAGGCACTTTATCCTTGAGTGACATTATTCAGCCTTTGTTTCTACCGAGTCAACTGCCAGTTCAGCATCAGCTTCAACAGCAGTTTCTGTAGCTTTTTTTTCAGTAGCAGGTTCGGCAGTTTTTTTAGCAACTGCTGCTTCTGCTGCTGCAGCTTCTTTTTCGGCTTGTTCTTGACTTTTTACAATAATTGTAATTTCTGCTGTGGTAGCTTCATATAAACGAATCACAGCTGAGAATTTGCCTACGGTCTTGATTGTTGAACCGGCAATTTCAATGCGTTTTCGTTCAACATCGAAACCTTGCTTTTGAAGGTATTCGGCAATAGTTTGATTTGTAACAGCTCCGTAGAGTTTGCCATTATTTCCGGCCGGCATAACGATTGTAACAACTTCCGATTGAAGCTTATCTTTAAGCGAAGCAGAATCCTTTCTTTTCTGTTCTTTTTTAGCTTCAATTTCAGCTTTGCGACTTTCAAAATATGCAACTGTAACCTCATTATAAGGCAATGCTAAATTGCGCGGGAACAAATAGTTGCGGGCATAGCCATTTGCAACATTTTTTACATCACCTTCTTCACCGAGGTGTTTTACATCTTGATTAAGTATAACTTTCATTTCAAGCTCCTAAATATTTTAAGACTTAGCCGGAGTACAGCTTTAGCCTTTTAGTCAAAACTAGCACACCTCGCCATAGTAAACTTGCTCAAATCTTTGCATTTGTTATAAGGCAAGCGGTACGAGGTATGTTGTTCTTATTCACAAACAAACGGAAGCAAACAAATTGCGCGTGCTCGTTTAATTTCGAGTGCAAGTCGTCTTTGATGTTTTGCACAAGTTCCTGTAATGCGACGTGGTAAAATCTTACCGCGCTCTGTTGTAAAACGGCGCAATGCATCTGCATCTTTATATGTAATTGGTGTTTTATTTGCACACAAACGGCAAACTTTTTTTCGTAAAAAAGTCTTGTTTTTACCACCACGGGCACCTCGATCTTCACCATCGCGCCCTGCATCTTGAAGCTGCATTTCTTCTGCTTGATCTAAGTCTTTGTTTTTAATATCTGACATAATTGTATCTCCTAGTCAAAAGTTGTCTGAAAAGTTTTAACTTTTCTTAAAAAGGTATCTCTTCGGGAAAATCTGAATCACCGCCATAAGACTGACCAGCATCATATTCACTATATTGCTGTTGGTTTTGCACATTTGGCGAATGCTGCTGATAAGACTGCTGGCTACGATTCTGGCTGTAACCCCCACCGGTTGATTGCATCATACCAGCACTTCCGCCAGAATTTCCGCCTAAAAGCTGAACATTTAAAGCAACAATAAAAACTTTGCTTCTGTTCTGACCGTCTTGCTCCCAGCGATCTTGTCTTAATTCACCTTGAATTCCGACTTGTTTTCCTTTAATGAGATACTGATTGAGATTTTCAGCAGATTTTCCAAATAAACTGACATCAAAGTAACTTACTTCGTCAACCCACTGTTCTCCACTCTTACGTCTTCGGTTTACAGCTATTGAAAAATTGCTTATAGCAAGACCACCGGCTGTATATTTCAGCTCTGCATCGCGAGTTAGTCTTCCAATAATCATAATTTGATTTAAATCATTCATGCTGCAAACTCCTTTAGCGTAATTAAAATCGTTTAGTTAATTATTCGTCAATACGAACGAACATATATTTCATTAAGATTGTATCAAGTTTGAATTTGCGGTCAATATCAACGACCTTTGCAGGATTTAGTTTGATGTTAAAAAGATAAAACTTACCACGATTTCTCTTTTTTACTTCGTAAGTAAGGTCTCTTTCACCAAAGAATTCTTCTTTTTCGATTTCTGCACCGAACTCACCTAAAATGGCGCGAACGTTTGCAAGTCCTGTTTGGCACTGATCTTCCTCAACAGGAAAGATAGTCATTAATTCGTACTTTCTCATGTTTACTCCTTATGGACATTTGGCCCTTTGTTTGGGCAAGGGGTTCAAAGTAATATAACTTTTTTTCCAAAAATGGTCAATAAACTTACAAATTGTCTTTTGCATTATTCATATATAACAGAAAATAACGCACTTATCGCATTATTTGATAACGCAAAAGCAGATTTTTATTTTTATTGCAAAATATTCGTCAATTTTTAAGAATCGGCAAAATCATTTCGTCTTAAATTTATACTCATCAACAAGCCGATTCCTGTCATTGCTGTCCATAATGAAGAACCTCCATAAGACAAGAACATCAAAGGAATTCCGGTAATAGGCATAACACCCATAACCATTCCCACATTGATAATAAAATGAAAGAAAATCATAAACACAATTCCAATTGAAACATAATATCCATAAACATTTGTTGTGTTTTTTACAATTACTAATCCGCGAATAAAAATCAACGCAAATAAAGCAAAAACAAAAAGACAGCCGATAAATCCCCATTCTTCAGACAAAATGCTGAAAATAAAGTCTGTACTTTGTTCCGGCAAAAAACGATAATGACTTTGCGTTCCTTTTAGAAATCCTTGTCCAAATAAATTCCCTGAACCGATTGCAATTTTTGATTGAATTATATTCCAGCCGGAACGGAGCGGGTCTACTTCCGGTTTTAGAAAAACTATAAGACGCATAACTTGATATGGTTTTAAGACTTTTGCGCAAACGGCTGATGCACCTAACGCAACAGTAAAAATGCTGAAAACATATGCAATCCAATAAAAATATCTGATTTTAAAAAGTAGAAAACCTGCCACCGCAATCAACGTAATAACAGCAAGACAACTAACAACTAAAAGGCGTAACGGTAAATTTCTAAAAATCTTAAAAAAAGGTGCTGTTCGCTGATAAATCAAAGATTCCCACACAGGAAGAATTGACATAATAATTGTCAAGGCACCAATTCCAAGAATATAAAAAATGTATCTCTTAGGAAGCCCTGCCATATAACACATTACAAGAAAAATTGGAATGTAAACGCTTGCAGAGCCTAAATCTGGCTGAAGTAGAATAAGCCCCATCGGCAAAAGCATTATAAACATTGCACTTGTAATTCGTTTTAATTCGGAAACTTTTGAAGACATTTCAAGATATCTTGCAAGATATAGTATAAAAATAATTTTGCCAAATTCAGAGGGCTGAACACCAAAATCACCAATACCAAGCCAGCTTCTTGCGCCTTTTACATTTTTACCAAACAATAATGTGTAAATTAGAAGCAAAAGCAAGCAAACATACAACACAGGCGACCATTGTTTGAATTTTCGGTAATCGATTAAAACCATTACAATAAGTAAAACAAGTCCTGTAATTGCGAAAAAAATCTGCTTTGTATATTCTTTTGTCTGCATTGTTCCATACTGATCAATTCCGGAAGAATAAATAAATAAAATTCCTATAAAAATCAAAATTAGTACAGCAAAAAGCAAAAAATAATCCAAATATCTAAATACACGTAATTTCATTCTTGTCTTCCTACCGGTTTTTGAATTGCTCCGAATCCTAATGCTTCTATAGCTTCTTCATATGTTTGTTTTGCAAAAATTCCTTGAAAAATGATATTTGAAGCATAAGGTGCCCACCATTCCCAAGTGTTTGTTGATTCTACAGACACACATACAACAACAGTATCTTCAGGAGGCGCATCAAACGGAGCATATGCAACAAACCAAGAATGCCATTGAGATTTTAAACCGACCTCCGCAGTACCTGTTTTTCCTGCAATTTGTACAACTTTATTTCTTAAAGGCCACTGCGCAGAACCGTTTGTTACAGTATATCGTAAGTCTGTCTGCAATTTTTCCCATACTGCTTCATCAATATCAGCTTCATGGAGAATTTCAGGTTTGACATCTCTTGTTATTTCTTTTGTAACTGAATCATATGCAAGCTTTAGAATATGCGGTTTGTAAATTACACCTTTGTTTACAACCATAGCCATCATATTTGCAACATGTAGCGGCGTAACTAGTGTGTAACTTTGACCGATAGAAGCATTCAGAGTATCGCCGCCAAGCCATTTTTCATGGAAGGTGCGTTCTTTCCATTGCGCAGTAGGCACAAGTCCTCTTGCTTGAGAGGGTAAATCAATCTCGGTTTCTTGTCCAAAGCCAAACATTCTTGCGTATTTGGAAATACGGTCAATTCCAAGATGATCCCGTCCGAGTGTCCAGAAATAAATGTTGCAAGATTGAGCTAAAGCATTTTTCAAATCTAATTTTCCATGACCTGGTGTACCGATATGACATTTGAATGTGCGGTTTCCATAATCAAGCACTCCATTACATTCAACTTTTTGAAGCGGATCAAATGAATTTTCTTGCAATATTGCAGCTGCCATTATAACTTTAAATGTCGAAGCCGGCGGATATGTGCCTTCAACAGCACGATTAAGCATAGGTTTTCTAGAATCATTTAATACTCTTGCAGATTCTATACTGCTACCTCCGGAAGTAAACACATTTGCATCATAAAAAGGATAAGATGCCATAGCAAGAATTTCGCCAGTAGAAGGCTTTAATACAATTGCCGAGCCGAAACGTTCCCCTAACGCTTTTTCTGCAAGTTCTTGAATTGAGCGGTCTATTGTTAAAATGAGATTGTCGCCCATTTTAGGCGGAATCACGACAGGAGCGGCAGAAACAAAACGTCCTTTTGCATCAACAGTTCTTGATTCTCTACCCGGCTCGCCTTGAAGAAGTCCATCATAATGGCTTTCAATGCCGCTTTGACCTATAATACTATTTTCATTATAAATACGTCTATCAGCATTATTTTGTCTATTGTATCTAACTTTCAACTGATCACTTGTAATATTTCCAAGATAACCGATTATATGACTGAATGAACCGGATACAAGATAATTTCTAACAGGTTTTGTGCGCCATGAAACACCGGGTAAATCCACGATATTTTCTGCAATTTGAGTAACTGTTGCAAACGAAACGTTTGATTTTACTTCAATAGCACGAAACGAATCGTGTCTTACACCTTGTATTTTGTTGTCTATATAAGATTTTCTCACAGAAAGATAAGATGCAAGTCGAGAAATGACCGTATCAAATTTTTCTTTAGGAATTTCGCCCAAAGTTATATCAACAGCAAAAGAATCGACATTAACAGCAAGCGCATAATCTGCATTTCTGTCGTAAATTTCGCCACGTTGAGCAGGAATTTCTTTTACAGTGCTGGAAATACGCTTTGATTGAGTTCTATAATTCTGACCTTGAATAACTTGCATTGAAAAAAGCTTAAATAGATAAAGACTTAAAACAAGAAAAATAATTATTGCAATTACTGCAATTTTTGTATTTTTTGTTTCTGAAATTTCAGGTGCATTTATAAAATCATTCTGACGCATAAGCCGAGCTCTTTGGCAAAGGTATCAGCCATGCAGAAAATATGCGCAAAAATGCGAACATCAGCGGAGCGAGAATTGTATTCATACAAAGTTCAATCCAGAAAATAGAACTAGAAAAATGATATACAGAAATTTTTCCACCAAACAAAAATGAAACTAATAATAAAAGTAAAGCTTTCATAAATGTTGCTATTGCAGCAATAATTGATGGAAAAAACACAGCATCAACATTGAGAAAATTTTTAAAACAACCGGTTAGAAAACCAATTATTGTTCTTATAAGAGAATTTAATCCGAGCGGCGATGCCGAAAGAAAATCAAGCAAAAGCCCTGAAACAAAACCATGAACTTCGCCCGCTACAGGACCATTATGAAACGAAACATAAAGAAGTATCAGTAAAATTAAATCTGGCACAACAGGTAAAAAACTAATATTAGAAAGCAACGCTGTTTCTATAATAAGAAAACTTAAAGAAAAAAGTAAAGCTGAAAAACTTGATTTAATCATTTAGTTTCTCCCTATCCATAACAATTACAGATTCAAGTCTGGAAAAATCAACAACAGGAGTTACTTCTATTTCAAGTGAAGAATCGTAATCAAGAATTTTTATCCTAGAAATAGACCCAATTGGTATATCGCGTTCGTAATTTCCATTTTCACCGGAAGTAACTATTACATCGCCGATATGTAATTCATCAAGCACTCTTTTGCTAATATATCTTAGAGAAAGATTTTGGCTTTCAGAACCGTTACCGCTTACAAGACCTAAATCTCTTGTATTTTGAATTCTAGCAGAAACACTACATTGAAAATCATAAATAGGCATTACAAGGCTGGTATAATGACCAACTTCAATAACTTTGCCTACAAGACCAACATTGCCACTCTGAAGTGCAATAACCGGCATATTTTTCTTTATTCCTGCCTTGCTACCTTTGCTTATTGTAATTGCAGAATATACAGCATTAGGATCTCTTCCTATAATATAAGCAGGATAATTCTGCTTATTTAATGAATCTGAAAGACCGAGCAACTCTCTAAGACGTTCATTTTCTCTACGAATTTCTGCATTATTCCGCTGCAAATATTCATAATCTTTGAGCTTTTCTGTGAGTGCCTCATATTCTTTTCTTAAATCAGCAAGGTCTTTAATAGCTGAAAATGTTCCACCTATTGAATTTGCTACAGTGTGTGCAGAAAGCTGTGCGGTAGAAGTAATTGAAAAGCCGGTTTCTTTAAGACTTACTATAAATCCGCCGGTTGATAATGTCAAAAGCACGCCAGAAACAACAACAAAAAAAATCAAAAGAAAAACCGGCAGACTGAACCAAAAATTTTGCTTTGATTGAGCCATATGTTTTAGTTATTCAGCATATCATAAATGCTACGGTCAGAAGATAATTCTCTTTCAAGTTCAAATGACTTACCTGCTCCTATTGCAACGCAATCAAGAGGAGCTTCTGCCAAGATAACAGGAATGCCTGTTTCTTTTGAGATGAGCTTTGCAAAACCTTTAAGCAGAGAACCGCCACCTGTCATAACAATTCCACGTTCAACAATATCAGCAGCTAATTCAGGCGGAGTTGTTGACAATGTGAGTTTTATTTCATCAAGTATTTGTGTAATAGGGTCTTTTAATGCTTCGCGAACTTCAACAGAGTCAATTTCAAGACGACGAGGAAGACCTGTAATAGCATCTGTTCCCTTTATTTCGCGTTTTTCTATATTTTTATCGGCAACCGCATTTCCAATTTCGGTTTTTAGCTTTTCGGCTGTTTGCTGTCCGATAACAAGGTTATGAACGCTTCTAACATATTTGATTATAGCTTCGTCAAATTCATCGCCGCCTAATCTGATTGCTCTTGTTACAACCATACCGCTCAATGAAATAACGGAAATTTCAGTTGTACCACCGCCAATATCACAAACCATATGTCCTGCAGGTTCATGAATAGGAATTTCCGCACCAATTGCTGCTGCCAATGATTCTTGAATAACATGAACCTCTTTTGCACCAGCACGCATAGCTGCTTCCATAACAGCACGACGTTCAACTTCTGTAATGCAAGATGGAATGCCGATTTTCATTCGTGTTCGTGTAATTTTATAACGAGGAATTACTTTCTGAATAAAAAACTTTATCATTTTTTCAGTTGAATCCATGTCGGCAATAACACCATCTTTGAGGGGGCGTTTTGCAGTAATATTATCAGGAGTTTTCCACAACATTTGTTTTGCAGCCGAACCTACAGCAACAACTCGTTTTGTTCCACATTCTACAGCAACAACAGAAGGCTCATTAATTACAATGCCTTTGCCGCGTACGTAAACGAGAGTATTGCATGTTCCCAAATCAATTCCTATATCTGTTGTGAACTTATCAATTAAGCTCATATTTCCCCCTAACTATTATTCAATTTTTGAAGTGCACCAGGATGATTTACCTGCACACGAAGTGCTTTGCGCCATTCCGAACGAGCTTTTGTAGAATCACCTTGTTTTTCATATATTATTCCAAGACCATAATAGGCATCGGCATAATTTGCATCTTTTGCTAAAATTGCATCAAATTCTCTTTTTGCATCAAAAAGATTATTTTCTTCGAGGTATATCTTACCTAGAATGTTGCGACTTTTCAACACCAAAATATCATCATTAGATTCACTTACAACACGAAATAAGTATTGTTTTGATTTTGAAAAATCTAACGATTTATAATATTGCTCACCTATAGCATGAAGCAGTTTGTCTGATTCTCTTATATTGAGTGCTTCTGTAAAAGCACTTATGCTTTCATCTGTCATATTTAACGCTGCATAAGAAAGCCCTAAATATTCTGGAATATCACTTGAATCGTATCCATCTTTTTTTGCCAGTGTAAAATATTTAATTGCAAGGTCTGCATAGCAATTATAAGTTGCAAAAATATTTTTCTGAAAATAAGCTCTTGCAAGCATATATTGAATCTGTGGTTTTGATTTTGAATAATTTGAAATAAGTGAAAGTCGAAGTGCATTTATTGCATCTTCAATATAAGCGAGTGCGGCAGATGTATCTGTTTGAGATACAGCAAGATAAAATGCAGAATAACCTCTATAAACAAGAATAGATTGCTGTATGGGTTTTTCTTCAAGCATGCGTTCTGTTTGGGCATAAACACCTTCGTAATCTTCAAGATTCCACATTTCTTCAAGATGTTCAAATGATAGCTCTTTTGATATTTCTTTACGTTTTGCAAGGACTCGTATTGATAACCCTGCAATGAATGCGGCTATCAAAACAATTATAACAACACAAATGAATATGGACTTTTGTTTTTTGCGTCTGTCATAACTATTATAATAGTGCATTTGATTAATTTTCATTTCTTTACCAATCCCGCCCAAATTTGGTTATGTCGTAATTTTAAGACAATTTTATGAAAATCATCCCACCGTAACGGCGAGCATATTATTTCCCAAAATAAAAAGCAGAAGAGACAATAAGCCGAGTTCTGTCAATAAGTTATTGATAAACAATAACTTACCATAATCATCTATCTTGAACAAAACTTACATTTTGTCTCTAGCAGTCTACCAACAGCTGTTTGAGCGCAATGCTCAATATCGGAAATTCAGCTGCTATTTAACCTTGCTCCAAATGAGGCTTGCAATGCGATTTTTGTTACCAAAAATCCGGTGGGCTCTTACCCCGCCTTTTCACCATTGCCTTTCGGCTGTTTGTTTTCTGTTGCGCTATCTGTAGCTTTTTCATTACAAAAAAGCCCCCGGTCGTTAACCGGCATTTTTTCCGAAGGAGCCCGGACTTTCCTCTACAAATTAATTGTAGCGATTATATCCCTTCTGCTAAAATTATTAATCATCCACATATCTCTAAAAAATTAGAGAAACCATTTATTCATCCTTAGAAGAACGGCGGTCATCTTCTTCATATTCGTCGTCTTCGATTTCTTCTTCTTCATCACTAAAATCATCAAATAAATCAGCAAGACTGCCTGTATCATCAAGGTGGAAATATTCACTTTCACCTGATTCATCTTCTTCATAATAAAGAATTCGGCTACAATATGGGCAAAATACGATTTTCTCTCCCGTATGCACTTCGTTCGCAAACTGTGCAGGAAGAATCATATGGCATCCATCGCAAACATTGCCTTTAACAACAACAATTCCTTTACTATGTTTGCTTTTAATAATACGTTCAAACTTAAAAATTATTTCAGGGTCGATGCCGGGAACAATCTCTTCTTCTTGTTTTTTTAGATTTTCGAGCTTTGTTTTCAAGCTTTCAACTTCTTGAGCTAGATTATCTTTGCCTTGGTTTAATTCTGATTCTTGCTGAGCTATAAGCTGTTCATCTTGTTTGATATTTTCATCAAGTTCAACAAAAAGTTTTTCTTCTTTTTGCAAATCTTTACGAAGTTGCTGCTCAAGTTCAGTTGCATCTTTGATTTCTTTTTCAAGTGCTTCATATTCACGATGAGTTGTTATAGAATCCATGCCTTTTTCACTACGTTCACGTTTTGCTTCTGCATCTGCAAGCTGTGTTTTTAAGAGTGCAACTTTTGAACGGAGGATTTCATATTCCATATTTCTTTCAATGAATTGCTTTTTCATTCGTTCAAGAAGTTCTTCTTGATTTGAAAGTCGTTTTGGAGCATCTGCAATAAGTGCTTCAAGTTCATATTTTTCAGAAAGAACTTCCTGTAAAGTTTTTAATTTGTCGAAAACTTCGGTCATTTCCATAGTACAAACCTCTTCTATGTGGAATCTCCAATTTTTGCTTAGAGATTTTCCTTATAAATTCAACATACACCATATACTTTATCAAAACAAATGACAACATAAAGCCAAATTGTTTTCCACTTGAACATTTCTAAAACTTTAATTATCAAGATAATCACGTAGCGGACTAGACCTTCTTGGATGTCTAAGTCTGCGCAAAGCTTTAGCTTCAATTTGGCGTATTCGTTCTCGTGTTACGTTAAAATAAAGCCCAACTTCTTCAAGTGTAAGTGAATAACCATCGTCAAGCCCAAAACGCATTTTAAGAACTTCCTGCTCACGAGGAGGAAGTGTTGCAAGAACAGTTTGAAGCTGTTCCTGCAAAAGCGTAAACGCAGTTTGTGTTGCCGGATTTTCAACTTCTTTATCTTCGATAAAATCCCCAAGAAGAGAATCTTCTTCTTCTCCGATTGGTGTTTCAAGCGAAATAGGTTCTCGTGCAACATTTTTTACTTGTTTTACACGACTTACAGCCCAACCGAGTTGTTGTGCAATTTCTTCATCAGACGGTTCACGTCCAAGACGCTGCATAAGCTGACGACTTTCACGCACAACTTTGTTGATTTGCTCAATCATATGTACTGGAACACGAATTGTGCGTGCTTGATCTGAAATTGAGCGTGTAATAGCCTGACGAATCCACCATGTTGCATATGTTGAAAACTTAAATCCTTTGCTATATTCAAATTTTTCAACCGCCTTAATAAGACCTATATTTCCTTCTTGAATAAGATCAAATAAATGAAGACCTCTGTTTGTGTATTTTTTAGCAATAGAAACTACAAGACGAAGATTCGCATTAATTAGACGATCTTTTGCTTTTTTCATCATAATGCGTCCGCGTTGAATTTCTCTTGCCATTGTCAAAATTTCAGAAACATTATTTTCAAATTCATATTCAAGTTTGCGCAATTTGCGGTCTATTTTTTGAATTTGTGTATAAATTTCGCGAATATCGTCCGCCGGAATGCCAAGTTCTTCTTCAAGTTTTGCACGTTCAGACTTTAGTGCAACTCTTTTTCCAAGTGCTCGAAGTTCTGTATAATCTGAAATTCTAAGCTCTTTTTCTTTTTTTTCTTGACGATGGCAATATTCTTTAATTTTTTTTGTTGCTTCAATAAAACGGTCTGAAAAACGTTCAATTTCTTCCGACTGAATGTTTATATTTTGCAAAACAGGAAGAATCTTATTGCGTAAATTAACAAGATCTTTGTTTTCAAAATTCGAAACACTTTGATCTTTTTCATAAAGTTGCTTTTTCAAAGAAATATATTGCCGCATTTCCGATAGAACTTGCTTTAAAGCATCGCTATAATTCGCTTTAAGACGACGTTTTTCCGCCATTTCTTCGTTTATTTCTTTTCTAGGTCGCCCTGATTCATGCGGGTCAATTTTTGAAAAGGCACGTTGAGCAATTGAGTAAAACTCGGGAATAATCATCCCTGAATTTTTGATAACCTCTTTAATGATGTTTTCACCGCTTTCCATTTTTTTTGAAAGCTCAACTTCTTGCTCAGCCGTTAGAAGATTTTCTTTGCCGATTTCGCGCAAATAAAGGCGAATCGGATCGTCGATTGATGAATCTTTATCGTTGTTTACAAGAGATTTGCGCCCGGCAGCTGTTTTTTTTGATTTTCCATAATCATCTTTTGAGTCTGTTTCATCTGCCTGTTCACTTGAATCTTCGTCGTCTTCATCATCAAGATCTAAGTTTTCTTCTATAACTTTAATTTTGTTCTGTTCAAGAACCATAAGCACTGTGTCCATCTTGTCTGAATTTAAAATTTCAGGCGATAGCATATCAGTGATTTCATCATAGTTTAAAACTTTTTTGGTTTTTCCGTATTCAACTAATTTTACGATTGCTGGATCTAGCTCTTGATCCGTCATTCAGTTACATCCTTTACGTTCAATTCGTTATCTATGACCATTTTCTCATACTGCATATTGCGCAACTCTTGCTGTTCTTCAAGAGTTTTTCCTTTGCAAAGGCGGATTTTATTCATCAGCCGTTCTCGCTTTCTCTCTAAACTGTTTCGACGCACTAAAGCAATACTATCTTCAATTGCCTTTTGCGAATTAATAGCAAATTCACTTGAAGAAACAGTTTCGCTTACCATTTTTTGCAAATTTTCGTTTGCGCATTTAGCAAGTATTGTATCTAAACTTACTACATCTTCTCGAAAACATTCTTCTAAAGCATAAAACAACTCTTTTGCAGCCGGTTCTTCAAAATCATCTGGCGTAAGCATTGAGCGCATTTTTGTGAAATATTCTGTATTTGACACAACAGCGAGCATCGCCCTTATTTCGGCATTTTTCTTTATGTTTTGGTTGTCTTGTGTTATAGATTCTGATGTTTGTTCGTTCGATTTAGTCCTTTTCCGAGCAGCATCTCGGCGATTAAAGTCAGCACGCACTGCTTTCAAAGATAATCCAAAAGCATTGCATAACTGTTCAAGACATGATTCTTTTTGTATGTCTGACTGTAAAGCGTCTATATATGGAAAAAACTCCAAAGATGCTTGGGTTTTTCCGTCTGGTGTATCAACCGAATACTTTTTTGCCAGTTTAGACAATAAATAATCGGCGTCAATAATACTATTCTCTACAATGCTTGTCAAGATTTCTGCACCAAAATTTAGTAAAACATCTGCAGGATCTTTTGGCTTTTGTTTATCGCCAAAATTGAAATCTTCAATATTAACAATCTTTACAACTGCTCCTGCTTTTCGGCACATAAGAATTGCTCTAAACGTTGCATTTTGACCGGCTTCATCAGTATCAAAAGAAATCAAAAAAGTATCTGCAAGCGGCTTTAAAATGCGGACTTGCTCTTCTGTTAAAGAAGTTCCAAGTGGTGCTACCGCAAAATTTAGTCCCGCCTGATGATAAGCAATAACGTCCATATAACCTTCGCAAATTATTACTGTTTTTTGCTTATTTATTTGATTTTTTGCAAGATGAAAAGCGTATAGTGTTTCGGATTTTTTGTATTGCAACATTTCTCCGGAGTTCAAATATTTTGGTCCATCGCCTTCAAGAAGACGACCGCCAAAAGCTACTATTTGTCCATTTCTGTTGCAGATTGGAAACATTAATCTATTTGAAAAAAAAGATATATCCGGATAATTTTTTGAAAAAAGCCCTGATTGTGCAAGAAATTCATTTGAATAATTTTTCTGAATAAGAAATCTTTTGAGCCAACGCCTATCTTCCGGTGCAAACCCAAGTCCAAACCGTTCTGCAATAGCTGGAGAAATACCGCGCTTCTCAAGATATGCAAGCACCGGCTTTCCCTGCTCCGTTTCATTTAGAAAATAACGAAAAAGAGCGGCTGTTCTTTTATATAAATCAATCAAATCTGTTTTAAACTTTTGCGCTTTTTCATATTCTTCGTTTGCTTTTTTAGAAAAGCTCCCTTCATAAACAACTTCAATTGCATGTTTTTTTGCAAGTTGTTCAACAGCTTCTGCAAACGGAATATTTTCAATATCCATAAAAAACTGAATTACACCGCCACCTTTGCCACAGCCAAAACAATAAAACATTTTCTTTTCTTGATTTACGGAAAACGAAGGCGTTTTTTCATTATGAAAAGGACAATTTCCCCAATAATTTGCACCTCTTTTTTCAAGATGAACATAATCATTTACAAGAGAAATTATATCAACATTATTACTTACATCATCAATTGTAGAAGATGAAATATGACGAGCCATTATTTTCCAGCAGCCGCCTTTATATTTAATTCACGTCCGGTTTTGGCATGTTCTTCAAGCGATGTTGAAAAATGATGTTTTCCGCTTGATTCGTCAACAACTCTAAAATAATAATAATTTGTTTTTGGCGGATTTGATGCAGCTTTTAATGCAATAGCACCCGGATTTGATATAGGTCCTACCGGAAGACCTGCCCATTTATATGTATTGTACAAACTGTTAATTTTTAAATCTTCATAAGTAATTCTTTCAGGATGAGGTCTGCCTTCAATTTCTGTTAAAATATAAAGAATTGTAGCACAAGACTCCAAGCCTATATGATGATTGAGCCTATTTTGAAAAACACTTGCAATAAGCGGTGCTTCTTCTTCTCTTGAATATTCTCTCTCAACTATAGATGCAAGTATTACGGTTTTATGCAGTTTTTCCATATCTTCAGCCGAAATTTCAAGAGAATCTATTTTTGCAAAAAAATTATCGACAAGTTTTACAATTACTTCTTTTGGATTCATCGACGGATTAAAATAATACGTATCGGGGAAAAGATAACCTTCAAAACTTGATGCAGGTATTTTATATTTTTGCAATAATTCAGAATTAGAAACTTCTTTGAGAAAATCTTCCTTTGAAAGAATTACATCGGAATCAAAAAGCAGCTTAGCAATTTTAGAAGCAGTAAGTCCTTCAGGAATACTAACGCTTATATGATCTTGTTTTCCGGATTTAAGAAGAGCAAAAATATCAGACATATTCATTGTAGATTTTATTGAATAACGTCCGGCTTTTATCTCGAGTTTTTCCAAACGAGCTTTTAAATAAAAAATATCAGCCGATCTAATTAAACCTTTTTCTTCAAGTTCAAAAGCTACTGCTGATATTTCTTTTCCAGCAGGAACTTTGAGTATATAAGGCTTTTCTTCTTGTTTAACAGCAGATTGTTCTGCAAGTTCCGTTGCTGCAATTTTATTTGCAGGAATAGGTGTTTGCAAATAAAAATAAATAAATGTTATAGCAATTATTCCTACAACAAGAATTGAAAGTATAATAATAGAAAGTCTAAAAAATAATTTCATAAAAACCTTAAACTTTGCATTAGCAACTCAAAAGTAAAACTATTGAGTAAATCTGCAATCGAAAAGTTAATGTTGTGCAATAAAAACGGAACACAACAAATCAACAAAAAAATGCGTTAATGGATTTTAACACATTCAAGTTTAATTATTAAGAACGTTTCTAAAAATTAATTCTTAAAAATACTCATAATTTTATATATTGTTACCAAGATACATTGGAAGATACTGCTGTTCAATCACGCGGCTCCACGTATATTCATTTTCAACATAATTTGCAGCAAATTCAATAATAGAAATAAATTCAGAAGGAAACTTTTGCCGTTTTACAACAAGCTCTAAAAGAATATCTGCAAGATTTTCTTTTGTGTTATTTTCATATAAGAAACCTGTTTTACCATGAATAATTTTCTTTAAACCGCCGGTAGCATGAGCAACAGGAATAGTTCCAAAAATTTGACCTATAAAGTCTTCAAGCCCACAAGGTTCAAAAAAACTTGGCAAAACAAGAAAATCTGCCACAGCTACACAAAGTCTTGCAAAAGAGCGTTCATAGCCGCAAATAAACACATATCTTCCTTGATATTTTTCCGCAAGTATTTTATGCCTGTCTTCCAGCGAAGAATCGCCTTGTCCAATAACTATAAAACATACGTCTTGATTTTTTTGAAGAACTATCTCTGCTGCATCAGCCAAAACATCAAGACCTTTTTGCTGAACAATGCGCCCATGATATGAAAAATAAACATTTTTTGGCTTGTGTGTTATAAAACCATAATACTCAAGCTCGGGAATATTTAATTTATTTCCAAGATGTTTAATAAACCAACTTCTGCATAAATATTTTCCACGAAGTTTTGCTTCTTTTGGATTGAACGCATATGGTAAAAGAGATTTTGTTTTATCAAAAGGACTATAACGCTCTAAATCAATTCCATTTGTTATGCCTTTAATTGTAATATGTTTTTCAACAAAAGCTTGTGCAAGACCTCCTGTATAAGTGTCTTCTGGATTGAGCAATTCTTGCGCATACCAAGGGGAAACTGTAGAAAGAGTTGCATAAACAGAAGCAACAAGAAAAGGTTCAACATGACCGTTCATCACCCCAGTTTGAAGCATCGGCATAGGAAGTCCCGTTAAAAAATAAGCTTCTAAAAGTGAATTAAACTGCTGGCGATAACCTTCTCCGGCATTATGAATTGTTACAAAAAAACGAGTATTTGCGAAAGATTTTGAATGCTGCGGCGAAGCTTTTGCAAACGCCGGTATAAGTGCCGTATGTGCATCTTGACACTGAACTATATCAGGATATTCGCCAGACAACTGAGCAAAAGCAATAACAGCTTTTTGAAAAACCGTATTCATTATATTTGCGTCTTTATGCCCTGCACCTCTTATAAATTCAGGATTTTTCTGTTCGTCTTCTGAAGTATAAACATAAACGCTATTTTTTTCAGTAAAAATTCTATGCATAACAAAAATTATACGCACGCCGTTAACTTCAGCTTGTCCGTAAGCAACTCTATAAATTGAATCGCCACAAATTATTGCTGCTATTGATGAAGACAATTCTGTAATTTTTGAAAGTCGCTTCATCATAGTGCAACCATAAAAAGGAATAAACACTGTGCATTTTGAGCCTTGCTTTACAAAACCTTCTGCCAGTGAACATGCAACATTTTTAACACCTCCAGCTTCTGCTATACCAGCATATTCTCTTGTAACGTGCCAAATATTTAGAGTCCGCTCATTAAACACCATAAAAGATTAAGCCCCCGTCCCAGATGCAAGAAAATTGATTCCTGCCGAAACAAACAAAAATAAAGATGCAATAACACAGGAAATCAGATTAAAAATAAAACGTCCAAAATAAACAGACGTTTTTTGATAAACTGCAAAAACAATAGAGAGAACAATAGCGCAAATAGAAAGCAAAATCAATAATATGGAAGTAAATGACATTATCTGCAAAATCAAAACTTGAGATGTATCAAGAAAATTTTGAAGATTTCCAATTATGTAAACATAAGCAAGGACAAATAAATATAAAAACAGACAGAAATTAAGTCGCTGTAAAAGTCTTATAAGAATAATTTTTTTTTGTTTTTCTGTACCACCGCTATCTTTCACGGCAAGATTATACTTAACAGAGGGGGAAAAGTCAAAGCGTTTGCGTTTTGCGTTTGGGTTTAATCTAAAATTTGGAGATTAATCTAGCAAAACGCCAAGTTTTTGCGGAGCAAAAACTTGAAGGATTGGGCATTCGGATGGGGTTAATCTAAAATTCGGGGGTTGTGTTGGCGAAACGCCAAGTTTTTGCGGAACGAAAACTTGAGGACTGGGCATTCGGATGGGATTAATCTAAAATTTGGGGGTTGTGTTGGCGAAACGCCAAGTTTGCGTTTTGCGTTTGGGATTGGAGCTACGAATTTGGAGAACAACCGGCAAAACGCCAAGTTTTCGTGAACGAAAACTTGAGGATTGGGCGTTTAGGAGGGATTATGCTACAAATTTGGGGGTTATTCTAACCGAAAAAAAAGTGGTGAACCACGTTAAATCTAACCCAAAATAGAAGCTGATACTATGGAGACTATGTTTATATATAGTACTTTGCTTGTTCGTTATACATAGTTGCATATAATCCGGTCTTTTTTTGAATTAAATCACTATGTGTACCAAATTGTAATAATTTTCCTTCAGAAAATACCGCTATTTTATCACACAGTTTACAAATTCCCATTCTGTGAGATACCAAAATTGTTGTTTTGCCTTTAGTTATATCTGTAAATTTTTGATATAATTTAAATTCTGATATTGGATCAAAGATACTGTACAATAAAGTTCGCAATTTGGAGTAGAAAAAAGCCATTGAAAATTCCACAATGTTGGTGAACAAAACTAACTAAAGGAACAAACAATGGCTAAGAAAAACGATACTGCATTTTTCGAATGATTCATATTTTTTTTGACTGCATAGCAATTCCTTGATGCGGCAAGCGCAAACTACAAAGCCTGTTTTACATTGGAATTATACCATAATTTTTTTTTGGGGGGGGTAATTTGGTGAAGTGGTGAATATTTAAAATGTGGTAATTACACAGATGGGTTTGGAAGCATTACAGAAACAATTGTACCGCAGGGTACTGATGGTTTTATGGAATATTCGGCACCAATTTGATGTGCTCGATATTCCATAGAACGCATTCCAAGTCCAACTGATTTTTTTCGAGTTTTTTTTGCAATTTCTTTCGACTGTTCCACACCGATTCCATCATCAATTAGCTCAAACAATGTGCCTTTCGATTCTTCTGTAACACGAAGGACTGCTTTTCTAGCTTTTGCATGTTTAGAAACATTATGCAAAGCCTCTTGAAAAATTCTGTAAATATTCAGTTTTTGAGTTGTATGAAATTTTGTGTCAGAGTTTGATAGCCATTCAAAATCGCAATGTAATCCCATTTGCGAGCCTGAGCTTTCGCATAACAAAAAGAGTGCTTCTTTTAAACTTACAGAATCAAGTTCTAAAGGGAAAAAATCGTGAGCATAAGCTCTTGTTCTTGTTAAAGTTTCATCAATAAGAGAAGCTAAATCGGGCAACGCATTTGTAGGAAGTTCTTCCATTTTTAATAGACTTTTGCAGTAAAGTGAAATTCCTGCGAGGCGTTGACAAATATCATCATGAAGATCTATTGAAAAACGCAACCGTTCCAACTCGCTTATGCGTAAAACTTCAGCTTCAACTGCGAGACGGCGTTCCGCTTCTTGTTTTAGTTTTTCATGCACTGCTACAAGAGCTTTAGAGCGTAGCTGAATCTCTTTTTCAAGTAACGCCGAATGTTGTTTTTCAGTTTCAAGGTCGCTTACACGGCGAAGTACATTTTCTATAAATGCAAACGCACTGCATATATAAGGCTGAAGTTCAGGGTCAATTTCAAAAAGAACAAATCCTATTTCTTTTTGACCTGCCCTCAACAAGAAAATAGAACGCACATCACTTGGAAAATCTCTATGGAAAAAATCTTTTAAATTAATATGTTCACTTAAAAAATTATTATAAACTTCGTTGATTGCGGTGCGGCTGTAAATTAACTGTGCAGAACCTGTTTCGTACCACATTTGATTATTTTGTTTAGAAAAACTAAAAAGATAAAAAATAGGCACTTCAAGCATATTTAGAAAACCCGAAAGCGAAGCGCACAAAGCAGGAATTGAATCAATATCAGTTAATTCCTGCGCAAAAGTACTTACGATATTAAGATAATAATCAGCTTTAAATCTAAATTGATAATTAGGTGCATATTCATTTTTATAATCAAGTGTTTTTTTATCTTTCAAAGGTTCAACTGCACAACCGCATGAATTTCTTATGCGCACCTCTGTATCAATATGAAGCCTCATGGGTACAGTTTCTCCTTCCATCAAAGATTTTAATCCTAAAACAGCTGCAGCACCAAGTTTTTGCAAAGGTTGAGAAACTGTAGTTAAAGCAGGAATTTCCGAAGCAGATTGCGGAATATCATCATAACCTGTTACAGCAACATTTTGCCATGCAGGTTCATGCACAGAACGAAGAAATTTCAAAACACCGATTGCCATATTATCATTGGCGGCGACAATAGCATCAGGTGCTTTGTTCGGGTGTCTTGCAAGATAATCTTTCATAAATGCAAATGTTTGATGTTCTGACCAGTTACAATGTGCATATTCAGCATGAATATCAGGAAACTTTTCTGCATAACGCTTAATTGTTCGTTTAAACACCGATTCCCGTACCATGTTATCATTATGATATTTTTCACCACCAATAAACAGAAAAGTTTTATACCCGTGAACTTTTATTAAATGCTCAACAATATTAGTCATTGAAATTCGATTGCGAATCAAAATAGACGGAATCCCTGAATAATTGTACCCAACCGAAACACAAGGCAAATTATTTATGCAATTTTTTAAACGTTCTGTAGTCATATTGCCGTCAAGAAACATTGCAGATGAAAGAAAAATCACACCGTCCGCTTCAAAAAATTTTAGGAATTTACATGCCGAATGTTTATCAAAAGAAAAAGTATGGTCAATACGCTCACTTTGAACAGCCCAAACAAGCAGTCCTTTATCTTTGGCTGTTTGACTTATGGATTTAAATATTGCCAGTTGGTAAGGATCGCTCAAAGTACGCAAAAAAAGCACAATATGGCGTATTTTTTTCATTTAATGGACTTCCTTGCATCTTTTCTAGCAGTTTGCTAGCGGGCATTCCACTGAACAGCAAGCTGTCGCAATTCTTGAGAATTTGCACAATGAAGTTTTTGCTTTATATGCTCTTTGTGTGCGTCAATAGTCTTTGTACTTAAATCAAGTTTTGCAGCGATTTCAATCGTGCCAAATCCTTTGCCTATAAGCAGAAAAACTTGCAGTTGTCTATTTGAAAGTTGATTTATAGAAGCAAAACAATCACTTGACGACAAATCTTGACCTTCAAGACGTTCATTTAGATAATTTTGCTCTTCAACGCTAAGCCAGATTTTCCCTTGAAGAACAGTTTTCAAAGCATCGACAACAAGAGAACTAGCTTCTTCTTTCATTACATAACCGCTTGCACCGGCTTTTAGAGAACGTTCTGCATAATATCGTTCATCATACATTGAAAGCACAAGTATTTTTAGATTGGCTGCTCTTGATTTCATTGCAGCAATAATTTCAAGACCGTCTTCATCGCCGAGATTCAAGTCTACGACAGCTAAATCCGGCTTTTTTTCTACAAGCATCGATAAAGCTTCCGAGCCATTACGTGCTTCGCCAACAACAGTAAAACCTTCTTGAGCGTTAATTAAAAGAGCAAGACCTTTGCTAAAAATCGGATGATCTTCAACTATTAAAACAGATGCTTTATTCATAAGTCGGATTATACAATATTTATTATCAAGCCTCAAGTGAACGCAATAGGGTGAAAGAAAAATTGCAGCTTTAACTTATATCATCGACTTTTACATTTCTACAAAATTACTAAGCATAACAATTCAATTCTTTAGTCTTGTTTCATAAAAGTTTTCGGCAACTTCAAGCAGTTTTTCTTTTATGTTCATGCTCGGATCATCAAGAACAGTTTCAAAAAGCTCATTGAGCACAATTCCAATATTTTTCCCAGACGGAATACCGATTTTCATTAAATCTCTGCCATTGATATCAAGATCTTTTAATGAAAGTGCATTGTCATTCTCAAGCACAGATTCAATTCGTTTCTGAAATTCCAATAATTGATTGGATGGCGGTACAATTCGGTTCATGCCGAACAAATCGCCACGACGAAGTTCAAACAAATCTTCAAGTACATTTTCATATTCACTGTATTTTATGCGCACAAGAAAACGCCGCACAGCTGCATCAGTCCAGTGCGGTTCATAAAAGAACATATGATTTTTGATTAAATGGCACACATATGTGATTGTCTGGCGTGAAAAATGCAAACGTTCAAGGATTTTTTGCGTCATTGCAGCGGAAACTGCTTCATGCTGATAAAATGTATAAACGCCGTCGTTTCCCAACGCAGAAACGGAAGGTTTTCCTACATCATGGAATAATGCTGCAAGACGAACATTAATATTGTTATTATCTGTGCCATCACAGCTATAATATAAATGGTCAAGAACATCAAAATTATGAAAACCTTTTTGCATAACTCCCCTGCATTCACATAATTCAGGAAGAAAAATCTTCATAATTCCTGTTTGTTCCATTAAACGCAGACCAACAGACGGAACCGGACTTTTTAGCATTTTCAAAAGTTCATCATGAAATCGCTCCACAGCAATTTTTTCAGTTATTTTAAGGCTAGCCGGTATAGCTTCTAAAGTTTTGCTTTCTATGTCAAATCCAAGCACGGAAGCAAAGCGCAAAGCACGAATAGGTCTAAGTCCATCTTCATTAAATCGCTCAAGCGGATTTCCGACACATCTTATTAATTTTATTTTAATATCATGTCTACCGTCAAAAGGATCAACAATAGAGCCGTTACGAAGATTTGCAGCTATTGCATTCATCGTAAAATCACGGCGCGAAAGATCTTCTTCAATAGTGGCTGCATATTCTATATTATCAGGATGCCGACCGTCAGAATAATCTTTTTCCGTTCTAAAAGTTGTTACTTCGATATGTTCACCTTGAAAAATTACCGTAACAGTTCCGTGTTCAATGCCTGTCGGAATAACTTTTTTAAAAATCGACATTACTTGATTCGGTTTTGCATTTGTAGCAATATCAAAATCTGAAACATCTTTGTTCATAAGCATATCACGAACAGCTCCACCTACAAGATATGCTTCAAAACCAGCACGTTCAAAAAAAACATTTATTTTTTTAAGAATGTAAGGCAACTGTAAAGATGATCGAATGCGCATCATATATTCAGTATACTGTTTTTAACGAAATTGGTATACTAAGACTAAATGAACAGCATTATTTTTACAGGTGGAAAATTTCCTTCAAAAGAAAAAACTAAACACTTTTTAACGTCTTTAGAAGACAAGCAAAAA
>JAAYQG010000077.1 GCA_012519415.1 Treponema sp.
AACGTAGCGATTATTTATACGATTATCTTGACGAACAATCCATGAAGCTAATTCACATGAACTTTTATAATGACCGGGCAAATCTCGAGATATTTCAAGTGTAACCCAATCAGCAGGTGCAACAGTTTGTCGAACAAATTCATAGCCTGCTTTATTTCCTGCTGAATTTATTATTTCATTTGTAATATATTCCGGTGTATGCCAAATCGGCGACATATCTGTTCCGGTTAAATTGAAAAAATCATATTCATTACGAGCAAGACCTTGCATTATAAAATTTTCATCTAAAGCATAATCGCTCGAAGCAAAATCTATATTTGTAAAAAACAAAGAACCGCATTGATGCTTTGATGCAGCAATTTCTTGAACACCCGTAGGAAAACGGCGCATAAATTCACCGTTTATAAAAAATGTTCCTTTAACACGATTATGCGCCAAAGCCGCAAGAATTTGCGTAAGCCCTGCATCGCTGTCAGAAGCATCAAATGTAAGTGCTACAACAGGCTTTTTTGCGGAATAAGAACCCGGTGTTGTTGCCTTTGGCTCTTTAAGCAATGGTCTTGTATAACTTTGTCCAGATACAGAACGCACATAAATTGCATTTTCATAATAGCCGTTTTTGCTATCGTCAATAAAAACACGTACATTTTCGTTTTGCGAAGAAGCTTTGCGCTCAATTTTTTCATTTGAAATGCGCCATAAACCTGTAGGTTGGTTGAAAGTTAAAACCTTTCCACCGGCTTCAGCAAGAACATTCTGTCCGTTTGCACTAAAACCGAATTTTCGTGCAGAAGAAAGAAAAAGCACATGTTGAACTTTTGTATTAATGTTCCAGCTTCTTATTGTTTCATCACCGCCGACAAATAACGATTCATCGTTTGCCCACAAATATTGATGTACTTTTTCTTCCTTGTATAATTCGAGCGGCAACCATGTTTTAGAATCATATACATAAAGCACACCACCTGAACAAAATGAAAATTTTTTTCCGTCCGGAGAAAGTGCCGGTTTTGACGAATTTAGCGGAATGAGCAATGATGAAATATCATAACCTGTTTTGCCGGACTGTGTGCGACCTTTAAGCATTCCGAATGCTAAAGTTGCAAGTTTGCCGCGATAAAATTGTTCAACCCAAATTATAGGCAAATTGTCAGCTGTCCAAAATACATCAACTGAAACTGCTTGCGACGGTAAACTTACATAAGGTGCTACAAATGCAGTTTTGCCGCCCATTGCGCTTTTTAGCTCATACATCCAAAGATTTGCGTTATCTTGTACATAAAGAACAGCAGTTCCTGTATTGTTGAACCAAAATTTATCACGTTGAGAATCAAATTCGGCAGGCAGATAACCTATTCGTTTGCCGGAACCGACAACAGACGCATAAAGCGAGCGTGTGTAAAGTTCATTTTTGGGAATACTGAATAAATCTCGTCCGCTTGCAAAAACTAAAGAGCCGTCAGCTACAAAACAAACATTGTTTATAGAACCTTCTCCTAAAGTGCGATATTTTTCGTCAATTTGAATTTTTGCAAAAAACATAGACGGTTCTGCAAAGTAAACATTTCCGTCTTTTTGATAAACAAAAACAGAACTGTCTTTCGACCATTTTGCAGGCACAGTTTGTGTATCATAAGGAATACCGGTTGCAAGAATTGCTTGAATATCATTTTTCTCGTCAACAAGACGAAGTTCCGCTCTTGCAACATCTGTTTTTCGAAGATAAAGACTCCAGTTTCCGTCCGGACTTGATAAATGCAAATCAGGCGGATTGAACACAAGTGGCTCGCCTTTTTCAAATATAGGTGTTGTAGATGACCAAACTAATGCTTGATTTTTTGCAGAAAAACGAGCAGTTCCAAACCAGTTTCTAATTTGCAAAGTAGCTCCGTTTTCAAGAAGTTCCATTCGTTCTGGAAAACAAGAAAGAATCTGCACACGACTGCCGTCAGTTGAAGCTTGAAAAAGTGCCTCATAATGTGGATTCCATGGATTATCTGCTGAAACTTTAAAAAGCAATGTATTTTGACTGTTTAAATCTATTGCTGAAAAACGAACTGCACTAAAAATAAACGATGGCAGCAACATACAAATTAACAGCAAACTAAATACTCTTTTCATAAAATCTCCGTTATTTAAATCAGCTCAAACTATTTGTTTGATGATTATACATAAAATTAATGCACAACGTTTTTATCTCGACAATTAGCAAGCAGACGAGATAAATCTTCCTCTAATTGATTTAGTGAAAATTCAATTTTAAAGATGCGCTGTTCCCGTAAATCATTTGAAATACATTCAATATGTTCAAACAAAGGTTTTCCTGTTGAGTTAAAATAAGAAGATGAAACAACTTCTTTGCCGCACCAAGGACAATAGACAAATGAATTTTCTATAATCCTGCCGCAGCAGCTGCATACATTTTGGATTTTCATCATTTTAGCACCTCAAATGGATTTATAAGTTTGTTATTTTTATAAACGGTAAAATGTAGATGAGGGCCGGTTGAATAACCGGTATTTCCAAGATGACCGATTTTTGCACCTTGTGTTACTCGTTGACCTTGTTTTACACTAGCTGAATATAAGTGAGCATATAAAGTCTGATAACCGTCTGCATGACTTATAATAACGTAATTTCCATAAACATTAGACCATGAAACAGATTTAACTAAACCGTCTGCTGAAGCTAAAATAGCAGTTTTAGGAGCTGCTACCATATCAATGCCTGTATGAAACGAAATAACTCCTGTAAAAGGATCGGGGCGTTTTCCATAATTAGAAGAAAGCCGCCATTTCCCTTGAATTGGATAAATAAAAAATTCGCCAAGTGCTTTTTTCAAATCATTGGTAGAAAGTTTCGCACCCGGCACAAAAATCTTTTGTCCTTTTTGCAGTACAGCTGAAGACAAATCATTAATATCTAAAAGCTGCTCAATACTTACACCATATTTCTTACTTATTCCGTCTAGGGTATCGCCGTCTGATATTGTATAATTTATTCCGTCTATAGAAGGAATTGTTAATCGCTTACCAGCCTGAAGACGACGCACATTTGTAATATTATTTACAGCTATTAATGTTGAAATATTTGTGAGCCCTGCATTTTTGCTGATAGATGTAATGTTATCATTTGGTTTTACAATATAAGTTGAAAATGATACAGGCTCTGTATAAATTACTTTTTCATTTGAAATAGCCGAAAGAATGTTTCCACCGGCATCAACAGATTCAGGAGCTGGAGGAGTAAATATAAAGCTTAACATCGCATCATCAACAAGATATGCATCTTTTTCTGCCAACAAATCCATTGGTACAGGTTCAAACATAATATTCTCTATCATGTTCAGAACAGGAACGCTAAAATACAAAACAGAACAAATAAAAGATATAATGAGAATCGCAATAAAAATCAGCTTTGCATTTGCGCCAATCGCACTTAAAACATCTACAATAGATTTCCCCAGTTTTTTTGAATATGAACCTCTTGAAATAGGAACAGAAAAAACATCAGAATAGACATTTGTATTTCCAGCGAAAATCGGAGAATTATAAACAGGAGCACTAAATGCTGAAGTGTAAGAATTTTTAGAGTCCATTCTTGAAAAGTTAGACTGTTCTTTTGCAGATTTTCTACTCTTTATCGATGGTGCCATCTGCAATCTTTGGGTAATATCATTCTGCGGTTTGTAAAAAGAGAAAATTTCCATACTAAATATATCGACATACAAAGTTTCAATTATTAGAATGTTCGTGTATGAATCTTAAATTTCGCTTTATGCTTATTGGAATTTGCATAGGGATTTTGCTTAAGCTTTTTGTTTTCGATATTCTCAAGGTTGAAGGGCTTTCAATGGAACCCGCTGTTCGTTCCGGTTCATATTTAATAGTGAACAAACTAGCGTTTGGACTCGCAAAACCTTTTAGTTCAACTTTTTTTATACAATGGGCAACTCCTCAAAAAGGAGACATTGTTATTTATTTTTATAATAATCATATTGTTGTCAAAAGATGTATCGCTATAGAAAAGGAACAACTGGAAATTATTGTAGATTCGGAGTATATTTTAAAAGTGAATCAAAAAATAATTCCTTTAACAGAACAACAATATCTCAATTTGAAAGATAACATAAGAGTACCGGAAGGAAGAATCCTTGCAGTTGGTGATAATTACAGAGAATCTATTGATTCACGAGATTATGGTTTTGTATCTACTGCAAATATTTTAGGAAAAGCTATATGGAAATGAACAATTTCTATTCGCGCGGCAGGCTTATTTTTTTTGCAGTAGTAATAGGAGCATTGATTTTTGGAATTTTAATTTCTTACGCAAATTTAATGTTCAGACCGGAACAGCAGCCTGTTCACAAAGCAATGATACGAGAGAGAGGTTCCATTCTTGATAGAAACGGCAAAGTTCTTGCAATTCAAACAACAGTCTATAATCTTTCTGTAACACCGTCAGCCATAAAAAAAGAAAATGTTGCCGAAACAGCAGCTATTTTAGGTCCAATTATTGGTATTGAGCCATCTCAAATAGAAGAGCAAATCAATAATGCGCCAAGCAATTTTCTCTACCTTAAAAAGAAAATAAATCAAAGTGAACATGACGATATTCAAGCTGCTGCAACAGCAAATAATTTACGTGGGCTTAGATTAGAAAAAACAATAGCTCGTTCATATCCGGAAAATTCTCTTGCAGCTCAACTTATCGGTTTTATGGGAGATTCGGGTGATGGACTTTCAGGCATTGAATATTCTTTTCAAAAAGAACTAGCACCGCCAAACGATCGCACAAAAATTAATACATACGGCAAAAATATTATGCTTACAATTGATGCAGGCCTTCAATACAAGCTTGAACAAATTGCAAAACAATCAATGGAATCAACAAAAGCCGAAAGCATAATGCTCATAGCAGCCGAAGCAAAAAGCGGAGAGATTCTTTCATATATAAGTCTTCCTGCACCAAACCTAAACTCGTACAGTTATTCAACAGCAGAAGAAAGAATGGACAGACCTGCAATGTACGCATACGAGCCGGGTTCCGTTTTTAAAATTTTCTCTGTTGCTTCATTTATAGATGCAGGCGTAATAAGCGAAAACGATATTTTCGTATGCGACGGTGTTTTTGAAGTAAAAAGCACAAACGGGGAACTTGTGCGCATTAAGTGCCTTGACCATCATGGTGCTATAACAGCAAGAGAAGCTTTGCAATATTCTTGTAACGATGCAATAGCTCAAATGAGCCAGAAAATCAATTCTGAATATTTTCTTCAACAGCTCCATCAATTTGGATTTGGCAGCAAAACAGGCATTGAATTGCCGGGTGAAACTAAAGGACTTGTAAAATCCACAACAGACAGACTTTGGTCTGGCAGATCAAAACCAACAATCGCTATGGGACAAGAAATTAGCGTTTCTGCACTTCAAATGGTGCAGGCAGCTTCCGCTATTGCAAACGGCGGCAAACCTGTTCAACTTACTGTTATTTCAAAGATTCTCGACAAAGATGATAATCTGATTTACAAACATCAACCTACATTTAAAAAACAAGTTATCAAAAAAGCTACTGCCGAATATATTTTAAGCTGTATGGAAACAACCGCAAGAGTTGGCACTGGTGCTAGAGCGAATGTTGAAGATATTTCGATAGGCGTAAAAACCGGAACTGCACAAATGTTAGATACGGTAAATGGCGGTTATAGCGATACGGACTTTTTATCAAGTTGTTTGGCTATTTTTCCAACAGAAGATCCTAAAATAATTCTTTATATAGTTATTGCAAAAGCTCAAGGCGAAACTTACGGCGGAAGAATTGCCGCACCGGTTATACAAGAAGCGGCAAATGCTGTTATAGATTATCTTGGTATGCAGCGCGATAGAGCAATAAGTGTAACACATACCGGTAAAATTACAATTCCAAGAGATAAACCATTAGTCATTGGAAGTTATGTACCGGATTTTACAGGTTATCCCAAACGAATGCTTACGCCACTTTTAAACCAAAACGATATTAAATTGATTATCAAAGGAGACGGCTGGGTTGTTTCGCAAAATCCTTTGCCGGGTGCTCCTGTTACGGAGAATATGATAATTGAACTTACACTTGAATAAGAACCGTGAACTTTTTGAAAAAAGATTCCCGCAACTTGCAGAACAATTCAAACCCTTGCTTTATTCTCCATTGTTATCACAGCAATTGTTACAGCAAGATATTGAAATTGTAACTGCAAAAAACGGACAAATTTCTGCAACATACAAAGGACTAAATCTTCATTCAACATACAATCCAGAACGCGAAGCTCAAAAACTTGTTGCGGAAAACACAAAAAATGCAGAAGCAGGCGTTTTTTTGGGATTCGGTTTAGGGTACGGTGCTGTGGCATTTGCAAAAGAATATCCAACAAAAACACTTGTAATGATTGAATATAATCCAATCTGGTTTATGCTTGCACTTTCTACAATTGATTTATCAGCGATTTTTGAACATCAAAATTTTGTACTTTTGGTCGGTGCACCACATCAAACAATTATTTCAGTCCTTGAAAAGATTGGAATTCAAAATTGTTCCTTTTTCAAAACAAAAAGCCATATTCTTCACGATGAACAGTATTTTTCAAATCTTGAAAATCTTATTAATAGGAATCTCCAAAAAAAAGAAATAAACGACCGCACACTGGAAAAATTTTCAAAGCTTTGGTTGAAAAATATGTGCAAAAACATAAATATAGCAACAACACTAGATGGAGTTGATAGATATTTTGATGCATTTAAAGGCATGAACGCTTGTGTTATTGCAGCGGGTCCAAGTTTAGATGAAATTTTACCATATTTAAAAGAAATTAAACACAACACACTTCTTATCTGCGTTGATACAGCATTGCGAGCATGTCTTAACGTCGGTGTTGAACCTGATTTTATAATTATTGTAGACCCACAATATTGGAATATTCGTCATCTTGACGGACTTTCTGCACCAAACAGCATAATTATTACAGAATTAGCGGTATATCCTTCTGTATTTAGATTTTCATGCAAAGAAAAACTTTTATGCTCTTCAATTTATCCGCTTGGAAAATATCTCGAAAAAAATGTTACACAGCGCGGCGAGCTTGGAGCGGGCGGTTCTGTTGTAACAACAGCATGGGATTTTGCACGCCGATGCGGCTGTAGCAAAATTTTTATGGCGGGGCTTGATTTGGGTTTTCCCGAAAACAAAACACACTTTAAAGGAAGCACTTTTGAAGAGAGAGCTCATCGACAATCCTCTAAATTAAATCCGGCAGAAACAGATAGTTTTAATGCGCTTTATGGAGCTTTTCCTTATGAAGTAAATAATTACGAAGGCGGAAAAGTTCTTACAGATAAAAGAATGGCACTTTATGCATGGTGGTTTGAAAGCAAATGTTTAGAGTTTTTAGATGTAAAAACATATACGCTTTCTCCCAAAGGTGTTAATATTCCAGGTGTTGTACTTGCATCTATAAAAGAACTATTGCAACTACCGGACATTTCGGCAAAAAAAACAAATGTTCTAAACAAGCCGAGTTCCACAGACTTTAATCAGCAAAAAATTTTATTTGAAAAAGCATTGAATAATGCAAAAGACGAACTTTACCAAATAATGAAAAATGCAAAAAAAGCGCAATACATATGTAAGGAAGCTTTAGCAAATCCAAAATCAAACCCAATTAGCATAAATAAAAAACTTAAAGAAATTGATTCAGAAATTCTTCGCAATCAGGCAGCAGAACTTGCGTCGCTTGTGTTTCCTGCAAACGAAAAATTAAGCAAGCTAACTGAAAATGCAAAAAATCCTCTTGAAAAATCATTAATTATTTATAAAGAAATTGAAAAAGCTGTTTTTATTCATCTTAAGTTTTTAGAAAAAATAAGATAAAAATACAGCCTCAATCGCAACCACCGTTTTCTAAAATTCCTAAAATATCAATTTCAAGCATACC
>JAAYQG010000010.1 GCA_012519415.1 Treponema sp.
GAATTCTAAAAAAATTGCTGATTCTATAATTGATAAAATAAATGAAAAAATACTTATAGTCGTATCTCATGATGATTTTGTTAAAAATATATTCAGGACTGATCAAACTGAATATATCGAAATATAAGAGCACGCCGTTTCACTGGCATAAACCCAAATTTGTGGTATAATTCCAAAGCGAAACAGGCTTTGTAGTTTAGCTAGATTAAACCCCAAATTTTTAGATTAATCCCAATTGAACGCCCAATCGGCGTTTTGCCGGTTGTTCTCCAAATTCGTAGCTCCAATTCCAAACGCAAAACGCAAACTACGGGTTTTGCTAGATTAATCCCCAAATTTGTAGCACCAAACCCAATGCGATGCCCAATCCTCAAGTTTTCGTTCACGAAAACTTGGCGTTTTGCCAGTTTAATCCCAAACTGTAGCTCCAATCCCAAACGCAAAACGCAAACTTGGCGTTTTGCTAACATAAACCCTAAATTTTAGATTAAACCCAAAGCTAAGCCCCAATCCTCAAGTTTGTGCGGAGCACAAACTTGGCGTTTTGCTAGATTAGTCCCAAATTTTTAGATTAAACCCAAAGCAAAACGCAAATTGAGCGAGCGACATTACTCTTTGGTCTTGGAATCCTCATCTTCCCGTGAGTTTTTTGTCTTATTGCCAGAAACTTTAGTACGCAAATCGTAAAGATAGCGTTTGATTTTCTGGCTGGCAGTTTTTTCAAATTGAGTAACTCGCTGAACTTTTCCGACCATTGAGTTTTTGTTTACACGACTGTTTACAAAAAACTGCACCTCCGAAAGAATTGATTCCTTTTGATATGCAATATCTCTGATGATTTCTTCTTGCTTTTCTGTTACAGCTTGACTAATTCCCTGAACAATTTCCTTTATGTTGATTCCCGGAAATTTTTTCCCTGTGCGTTCTTCTGCTTCATTTTCAAACTTTTCCGCTTCAAACTGAACAAGTGCAACAAGTCCTTTATCATCTTCAACTATTAAAGATTCAGAAACAAGCGGATGCTGATTCAATACAAATTCTATATCTTCAGGATAAATATTTTCTCCGCTCGGACCTAGAATCATATTTTTGTTGCGTCCTTTTAACGAGAGTCTTAGCTTGCCACGTTCCAGTTTTAGAATGCCAAGATCACCTGTTTTGAACCAGCCCTCGCCAACAGAATCTTCTTCGGTGGTAAATGCGTTTTTCGTAAGTTCAGGCTCTTTATAATATCCTTTCATTATTCCGCGACTTCGCGCAACAACTTCGCCAATTCCTGTTTCTGAATCCGGATTTGCAATCATTATGTCGACACCTTCCATTACATAGCCGATTGTGCCTAGCTTAGTGGTGCGAGGACTGCTTCCGGCAAGCAGTGGAGAAGTTTCTGTAAGTCCGTAACCAATCGCATACGGAAATTTTGCCTCTCGCAGAAAACGCTCAACTTGCGGATCAACTTTCGCTCCTCCAATTCCAAAGAATACAAGATGCTTGCCGAAAGTCTTTTTTAATTCCTTGCCGGCAATTCTGCTGAGTATTTTTCTTGTCGGGCTAATTTTAAAAAGGAATTTCGTGATTGGATTCTTATTGAAAGTCGGCAGTACCTTATTTTTGTATATTTTTTCAGCAACTAAAGGAACAGAACAAACAATTGTCGGCTGAACAAGTTTTAATGCAGGCAACAGCGCACTTACAACAGGAGGTTTTCCAAGATAATAGATACATGAACCGTTCATAATCTGCATTGTGAATCCGATTGTAAATTCATATACATGAGAAATCGGCAAAAATGAAAGACAGCGATCCATTTTATTTACACGATGCACACTTTGACACTGAACAGCATTCCATACAAGATTGCGGTGCGTTAGTTCAACGCCTTTTGAGCGACCAGTTGTTCCGGACGTGTAAATTATTGAAGCAGTATCATCTTCAAAAACATCAACCTTATCCAGCTCAATATTTTCAAAATATTCAGGCGGAATCTCTTCATTATTACCGGTTATTTTTTCTGCCCCTTTAATAACCTTGTAATCTTCCATTCTGATTATAACGGGCGGAAGACTATTCTTTATGTCCTTGATTTTTTCATAGAGCTTCTGCTCAACTACAAGCGCATCAACTCCACAATGAGCGATTATTGATTCAACCTCTACGGAAGAAAAATCCGGCAAAAGCGGAACAGCAATTATTCCTTGATTAACAATGCCAAGATACGCAGCTCCCCATTCAGGACGTCCGGTTGCGTATATAGCAACTTTATTCCCCTTTTTAAGATTAAATCCCGTAAGAATGCGCGCAAATTGAAGACTTTTTTCATATAATTGCTTATATGTAATCGGTGTTTCACCAACAAGAGATAAAGCATTCCTGTCGGCAAATTTTTTAAGTGAATTTTTTAATAAAGACGGAAATGTGTAGGTTCCCAAATTATTTATAGTTTCCATATTCTAAGAAGCTCCTTTTTATATTCAATAAATTTACGCAAAATTATGCGCAATCGACTTACAAAATTACAATCAGCATAAAACAATATTTCGACTTTTAAATTGCTTTATATATTTTTTGCATTTATAGTAGTTTATAGTAGTATAGAAAATAATATTGTTTAAGTGGAGAAAAAATCTACAATTTTGCATTGCAAACTGCTATTATGAGTGATTAGCTATAACTTTTGAATGATTTTGTTTTATCATTAGAAGAATTAAAAATGAAAAAGCTAAAATATCTATTTATTATCTGTTTCTGTTTTTTTGTATTTATTCCTGTGTATGCGAAATTACCTGACGACTTTCCAGAAGAGAAATTTATTGAACATGAAAAGTTATATAATGAACTCAATAATAATATAAAAGTCAAAAAAGTTGATTATCTAATCTGGAGAAATGAATATGCACCAAATGGATTTATATCAAAATTTATAATTTATCTAAAAAACGGTGGCATATTCACTCTAAATACTGAAGAATATGAATTAGATCCTAAATAAGGCTTCCTGAAAAAGTCTTTTAAGCAATCATATATGAATTATAAAAATATTCAACCTGTTTATAATCGTTTTTTTTACCGTAATAGCAACACGATTTATTAAATGCAAAATAGACAAAAATAA
>JAAYQG010000078.1 GCA_012519415.1 Treponema sp.
AAATAGGCTTTTCCAATGGTCTCATGCTAATTTTTCTTACTGTCATCTCATTGTATCTGTAATGATAGCAAAAAAAGATGAAAAAACTGCAAATTCAATAAAAAAAGTGCCCTGCCGAAAAAGCTCTCTTTAGGGAAACATATACAAAAGAAAAAAAATGTATTATTCTGCGAGTTATGGAACGATTTGTAAGTGCGGACTGAGATACGCCTTTTTTATTTTTGGGTCGGAAATATCGACAAGGTTTTGATTTGCAAAGTTTGCGTCGCAAACTTTGTTATTTATTGGAGTATTGGAGGATGAAAATGAAAAGAAATATGCTCTGTTGTTTTATGATTTCTATTTTTATAAGTTTGTTTGCAGACACTACATTGTTATTTAATGTTGGTGAATTTTCAAACAAATCGTTTCCTGCTACCCAAAAATGTGAAATAAAAACAGATGAATTAGGAAGAATCATTTATATCAAAAATGAAAAAGAAAACTGGTATTCTTCGGTGTTATATGATAAATTTGCTCATTTTACAGTTAACTTTGCAGATGATAGGGTTCTTGAAATCGATATGGGAAATTTTGATATTCATATTGATACTGATTCATTCCGCATAAACAGAACCGTTGGTAAAACAGATTTCAAATATGAGTTTAAAAAAAACATTTTAATATGTTCAAATGCAACTAAAAATGAAATTGAAGAATATTACATTTGTAGAGATTCTGGAGAAAATTATGAATTATCCAAATGTTATTTCTTCTGCACTCTAAGAGATTTGGGGTATGACAGCGATATTCCATATTTCATTGACACAGATTTCAATTACTTGTATTCAAAAAAGGCAATAGCCAAGTTAAAATCAAAAGATAAGTCTATAAATTTATTAAACGCTAAGGTTCTTATAACCGAAGGAATTTACTCTTTGGTTCCTTTTCTTCTACTTGATAGCAATGTTGTATCAGTCCCTGATTTTTATAATGCTTCTTCTGAATTGAAAGAAAAAAATGCTTTTTATAAAGCAGAGAATCTACGCACTGTTGAAGGCTTGCCTTGGGCTTCTGCAAACGGATATGGAATAGGAGATAAAATTTTTATTAGAACACCAACGTTGTATAGTATAAAATTGGCGATCTATAATGGATTTCAATCTGATTCCAAAAAATATTTGTATAAGGCAAATTCAAGGGCAAAAAAAATAAGAATAAAAAGCCTTGAATCAGAAAAATCAATTGAAATACTATTGAAAGACATACCGAATGAACAGTATATAGATTTATCCTCGCTTGATATAGCTTATAACGTATTTACAAATCTTGAAATCACAATTCTTGAAGTTTATCCCGGTGATAAATACAAAGATTTGTGTATACAAGCAATAATTCCTGTATATTGAACTATATTAAAAAAAAAGCTCGGTGCAAGCATATACTTACCTGCACCAGCTTGTGAACCCATTAATACTATGAAATATCCATGTCCTTGTTGTGGAAATAGAACTTTATCACAACCTGATTATGGTTCTTTTGAAATCTGCCCAGTTTGTTATTGGGAAGATGCGAGGAGGAGCGGGAAACGAATGTTATTAATTATTCTAATTAGTATTGTTAGTATATTGTGCATAAGTGCAGGGGATACTCATGTGTAAAGGAAAACGCATTAATGCTAATGAGGCATTCTTCTTAGAAGAAAAGGAAATAGTAGACTTATCTGAAAAAGCAAAAAAAAGGTGATAAAGAGAAATATTCCCAAAGCTTTTCAATGAATGAAGCTTAACCGAAAAACTAAGGCAAAGAAACTGGTGAGATTGTCCGCTTGAAGCATTTTTTTATTTCAGGTTGAGAAATAAAGATATTTTTAAGCGATAATAAAACGGTGAAAATCGCAGTTCAAAGCTTCTGCAAGTTTTTTTGCAGTTTTCAATCCGATAGGGCGCTTATTATTTTCCATTTCAGAAAGATGAGACTTAGCAATACCTGATTTTTTAGAAAGTTCATCAAGGGTAAGACCAGCGTTATCGCGGTAGCACCAGAGGACGTCACCGGAAGTGCGGGAATTGCGAAGTTTCTGAAACCAAGGGTCAGAATTGATAGGGATAGCCTCATCGTCAGAGGAGACTTTCAATCCCTTAATTGATTTCTTGAGTATATCAACAAGGATGTCAGCACCGGTACCGGTAATGCGGACATCAATAGGGGGCGTTTTCGCGTGAACCTGCATAATAAACCTCTATAAGTATCGTTTCTTTTTCATGTCGCCAGCAGGCGACCCAATGATGATCAAGGTGACAGTGATAACTAAACTTACCCAACAATGAAAAATTTGGCCAAGTAGACTGAACCAGACCTGATGCTTCAAGGTCTTCGACCAGAAGATCAAACTTACGTTGAATTCGGTCTGGAGCTTTTTTAATATCCTTCAATGCTTTTTTCTGGATAGTTACTGTATATGTCACAACAACATAAAGTTACCATATATGGGAACAAAAAGCAAGAGCATAGAAAAAATATTTTATTTGTGCGAAGGTTTCTAATCCTGTAACTAAGGTATAGAGAAGAGGGGTTATAGAGCCTTAGAATTTTCTTCGCCTCATTAATATCAACAAGTAAACCGGAAATGAGTAAACGATTCTTTTGGAAAACATATCAGCAATACTTTTCCTAAGATTACATTGACAATTGGCTATAGCTAATGCTATATTTGTATAGCAAATAGGAGGTTGTTATGTTAGCCTTAAGATTAAACCCTGAAACAGAAGCCCGGTTAGCAAGGCTAGCCGAAAAAACAGGCAGAACAAAGACATTTTATGCTACCAGAGCAATTGAGCAGCAGATTGATGATATGGAAGATTACTATCTTGCAGAGGAAGCATATAATGAATGGATATCAGATGGAAAAAAAACATACTCCATCGACGAGGTTTTTGACTGATGTACTCTGTAAACTTTTCATCAAAGTCAAAGAAACAGGTACAAAAACTTGAAAAAGATCTAAGGGATGCAGTACGAAATTATGTAAGGAAATTGGAGACTTTGAGTTCTTCACTTGATTTATATAATAACGGAGGAACCGAACTGGTAGGTAATTTAAAAGGTCTTTGGCGGTTTAAGGATAAATCTTTTAAAGATATCAGGCTATTGGGTGCTGTTGAAAACTCTGTTTTAATCATAACTATACTAGCAGTTGAAGGAAGAGCTTCGTCATACAAAAACAAAGAAAAAATGGCTAAGAATGCAAGAAAAAAGTAATAAAACTAAAATAGATGATATATACTGTAACAAGTTATGACTAGTCAATAAACTCTTGGCTAACTTGATAATCCGTTCCAGATTACAAGTTAAGCCTGTGGGGCATATCTTGTTCCAGATAAGCCCCACAACAAGCACCTTGTAAACAAAGTCATGCTCTTTCTTTGAGTTTTAGTATTTTTTCTGCTTCGTTAATATCAACAAGGAAACCGGATGTATATTTGTGAAGAATACTCGTTACCAAAGACTGATACGGGAGTCCTTCTTTGGATGCAATGAATTTTAAGTTCTCCATATCGCTCTTTGACATACGAATATTCATACGCTCAGTTTTATTTTGAGTATTCTCTGCTGCTTTTATGAGTTTAGCCCGTAAGGCAGCAGGTGCTTGTACAAAATCTTCTGCATGATCTTCGAACCACTGTTCTTCTTTGTCGAGACTAATTTCAGAGGGATTAATTTTTTTCATGATTTGCCTCCTTTTCTTTACGGCTGGGATATATAGTTTTTAGAAACCAATTTCCTTTGCTGTCAATAACTAAAGGAACAACAAAGGGATATCCGTTAAAATATACAATTATTCTGTATTGATCTTTTCTTGATGGATTCATTTGCGGACCAATAAAATCATTGTGTAGTATCTTATCCAGAACTATTTCAAATGAAACATGTCTTGTTTCCTTGAGAAGATGGTTTTTTCAGGATTCCATAGAATTTCCATCAAATGTATAGTATCTTTAAAGTCGCCTATTATCAATACAAATAAAAACCTTTACAAAAAAGAGGAGTACTCGTATACCAGACAAATCCGATAGAGTTTTAGAGAAACGGTATAAACTGCTAATAAATGTAAGTGCCGCAAGGAGAAGAGGGGTTATAGGGGAGAGTATCTGCCAGCGAAGCTTCAAGGCATCTGCCAGCGAAGCTTCGCTGGCAAACTTGCGCGTTGCAAAAGCTGGTCCTCTCCCCTAAAGTAACCGCCAAATAAACAACACAAACCTGCAAGGGTTCGCTGGATTAACCCCCAAATTTTAGAATAAATCACTCGACATACCAAGCAACGTTTTGCCAGTTGTTCTCCAAACCGTAGCTCCAGCCCAACCAACACACCAAGCAGCGTTTTGCCAGTTGTTCTCCAAACCGTAGTTCCAATCCCCAAGCAAAACGCCCAATCTTGACCTTTTGCTTTTTCATATATACCATACTCACATATGAATTATAGAGAAAAGCTTCGCTATTTTGTGCTTTTTGGCATTTTATTTTTGATAATTTATCTTTTTGTCGCTACAAAACCATTACATAAAGAATTTTTTTTACAAACAGAAAATTCAATTCATCTTACAAATGAAGACAAAAATATAAATATGACTGATTTTGCTTCTCAAAATGAAGGAGAGAATTTTTATCCTTTTAGACTTAAAGAGTTTGCTGGATATTTTACAGAGTCCGGTAAAATTATTTTTGCAAAAAAAATACCATACAAAGCTACTTTAACCGATTCTTTCTGGACATTTTACGAGAATAATTCGGAATCAATAGAAATAAAAAACGTTGATGAAACAGTTTTAACAACAATAAATGCAGAAGGATTTCCGTTTTTGCAAAAAGATCGCATTTATCTTTTACCACCGGGCGGAAATTCAATATGTGAATATACAGTGTCCGGTGCACGAAAATGGATTTATGAAAGCTATGTGCCTATTACAGCTTTTAATTCTTCCCAAAAAGGAGCGGTAATCGGTTTTGCGGACGGTGCATTTGTTTGTCTTGCACCAGACGGAAAAGAACTGTTTGCTTTTTATCCGGGCGGCAGTTCCAATGAAATTATTCTTGGTGCTGCAATTTCAGAAACAGAAAATCTGGCAGCCTGTCTTTCCGGCATAAACAAGCAGAGATTTGTTTTAACATCTTTTGATGATTCAAAACATAAAGTTGTTTTTCACGAATATTTGCGTTCTGATTTACGACAGCGTTGTATTGTTAAGTTCAGCAAAAATTCAAATTATGTTTATTTCCAATATGATGGCGGACTTGGAATTGTTGACTGCAAAAAACTTAAAAGTACTCATATTGCGCTAAAAGGCACAATAACGCAAATAGAAGAACTTGAAGCACAAAATCTTACACTTGTTCTTGCGCACAAAAACAATAGATATTTTGTTTATATGCTTGAAAATGCTAACAATTTAATGGGTTCTTTTTCTTTTGAAGCAAACAGTGCTTTTATTACGCCAACACCAAGCGGATTTTTTGTAGGGCACGATACAAAAATTTCTAAATTTAATATTGATCGAAAATAGGAAACGAAAATGAAAAGCAAAAAAATAATAAAAATTGCCCAAAACATTATAAAATTATTTTTATTTTTTTCTGTGCCGTTTTTATTTGCAGTCGACTGGCCGCAGTCTGCACAAACACCGGAAAATTTTGCTGTTGATTTTGCTCGTCCATGCGGCGGAATGTTTTCTACAGGTCTTATATTTGCGGAACAGGGAAGTGTAAAAGCTTCAGACACGGCAACAATTCTCCTTACAATTACAGATTCGGACAATCTTTCAATGTTTGATTCTCCTTTAGGCAATTCCCTTATTGCTGTAAGTGAAGAAAACTTAATGAATATTTATGGAAACTTAGATGAAATAAAAATAAAAGCAACTGAAAAGGTTATTATTGAAGGTGAAGAAATTGCTACAAGTGGAAGAACTGGATGGCAAAAAGAAGAATGGGGGCTTGAATTTAAAGTTGCAGATATTCAAAGTCGAACTGTAATAAATCCGCTTGTTTTATTACCCAGAATAATAGAAACAAAAGTGCCGCTGCTTTACAATATTTCACTTGTAAATAAAAAAGGAACAACATACAACTTAAACCAAACAAAAGCGTTGCCGGCGGGTACTTACAGCCTTTATTTTGAAGGATACGATACACAGCCGCCTTTCAAAGCTGCTGTTTCTATCAATGGAAAAGAATCAGAAATTATTACATACAATATATTAAAAAAAACAGGCCGCTCACTTTCGGTTGATGGGAAACGAAATTATCCTTTCAACGTTATTTTTCCGGATAAAAAGAAACAGCTTCTCGCAACGACTTCTTTGACAAAAGGGAAAGCGTTGCTTGTTATTCAAACTTTTGATTTAAACGGAAACGAAAAAAGTATGTCGTATACATTTGAGGTTTATTAAGCTTCAACCCCAAATATACGATTTTTCGCTTTAGAATTGAAGCTATAAGTTTGAATTAATTTAGCAAAAATTGCAGAATACTGAATTTTATTACTTATTAATCGTAGAGATGCTCAAATTCATGGAGTTTTTCAAGAGCACGTTCTTTACAGCTACCGCAGACTGTTCCGATTTTTGTTTTGGCTTGCAAATCTTCCCAAGTTTTAACGCCATCTTTAAAAGCATCCTCGATATCGCGGTCCGTAATGTTCAAGCATGTGCAGATAACTTCTACTTCTTCAGAGCCTGCCAAAGACGGACGACCGGTTTTAGAGCAATAATCGTCAATAGCAGCACGTAAGGCTTTATCTCCAAGCACCGAACAGTGAATTTTATTGTTAGGCAAACCGCCAAGCTTTGCTACAATATCCTGCGGCTTAAGTTTATAAGCTTCTGTTATATCCATACCTTTAATTGCTTCAGATAAAATTGAAGTTGAAGCAATCGCACTTGCACAGCCATAAGTTTTCCAACGCACATCTTTTATTGTAGTTCCTTCAATACGGAGCAAAATCAACATTTGATCTCCGCATTTAATATTGCCGACAATTCCCCGACCATCATAAGACCATGAAGATTCATCTTCCATTAGAACATTTTTAGGGTTCATAAAATGTTCTTTTACAACATCGCTATATAACCATTCTTGCATAAATACCATACTCCTATAAAAAGTCGATGAGGAAGTATCAACTTCCGAATTGACTTTTTACTGCACTTTCGCAATGAAATGAGAAAGTGCAGTAAATAATAAAGTTTGCGACGCAAACTTTGCGAGTCAAAACATTGACGCCATTTCCGGCAAAGTTTTGATTGCCACTCCTATAAAAAGTCGATGAGGAAGTATCAACTTCCGAATTGACTTTTTACTGCACTTTCGCCATGCAATGAGAAAGTGCAATATTGTACTTAAATCATACAGGAACGTTTGATTGAAGTACAAACAGCAATAAAACTTTTTATATAACTAATTGGTTTATTCCGATTTTGCAGTTTTCATAGCCGCAAAAAGCAAGGAAATGTTCCAAAAAGTATTAAAATTTTCACACTAATAAACTGTTGACATCCTTCTAAGCTTTTCAAGTACAGGTGGAAAATTATCTAAAATAAAATCAACATCACTTTCCGTTGAATAAATCCCGAAACTGAAACGAATCGAGCCGTGCGCAAGTTCCGGCCCAAGACCGGTTGCAAGAAGTACATGGCTAGGTTCAAGATTACCTGAAGCACAAGCTGAACCTGTTGAAACTGAAACACCAAGCAAATCAAGATGAAGCAAAATTGCTTCGCCTTCTGCTCCCTTAAAAGAAACGTCGAGTGTGTTCGGCAAAACTTTTTCCGGATGACCATTGATTTTGATATTTGGAATTTTTGATAAAAATCCATCTCTAAGCTTATTGCGCAACGCTCGTGTATGTTTTTCATATTCTGCAAGATTTTGTTTTGCAAGTTCTGCTGCATAACCAAAAGCTGCAACAGAAGGAATGTTATAGGTTCCTGCCCTTAAACCATGTTCTTGGTGGCCGCCCAAAACAAAAGGCGAAATCGGCGTGCCGTTTTTTATATAAAGAGCACCAACACCCTTTGGTGCATAAATCTTATGCCCTGAAAGTGTTAAATAATCAATGTCCCAGTCTTTTGCATCAACCGGAATTTTTCCTGCTGCTTGAACTGCATCTGTATGAAAAAGTGCTCCTACATCATGCGCCATTGCTGCAAGTGTTTTTATGTCTTGAATTGTGCCTATTTCGTTATTTGCAGCCATAATTGAAATAAGCAAAGGTTTTTTTTCGAGAATTTTTTTATATTCAGCTATATCAACGATTCCGTCTTTATCCACAGCAAGACGTATAACTTCAAAACCAAAGTCGGAAAGTCTTTTACTTGCTTCAATAACACAAGGATGTTCTATAGCACTTGTAACAATCAATTTACGTCCGGCTTTTTTATCATGGGAAATCATCGAATTAAAAACAGTATTGTTAGCTTCTGAACCGCCGGAAGTAAAGATAATTTCAGAAGAATTTGCATTTATTAACGAGGCAACTTGAGTGCGTGCTTTTTCAAGACGTTTTGCAGCAAATCTTCCATCAGTGTGAAGACTTGAGCCATTTGCAAAATAATCAAGCTCCTGAATAAAAAAATCACGCACCGGTTTAGAAATCGGCGTTGTAGCATTGTAATCAAGATAAATTCGTCTAGTTTCACTCATGGGGAATTCCCTGGGTAATTATCCCGCCTCCTACTATCATTCCATCTATATATATCACAACAGACTGGCCTGGAGCTACAGCTCTGACCGGCTTATCAAATATCACTTTGTAAAAACCATTTCCCTTTTCAGTGCAAGGTTCTATTAATGCATGAACCTGAGGTGTTGCAAGCCGAATTTTTACGTTTGCATAAAATGATTTTTCAGGCGCAAAATTATTAGGCCAAACCCAGTTTGAAGCATAAAGTCCATCTGCAAGCAAAGAATCATTTGTACCTAATACAATGCGATTGCGTTTTGCATCAATTTCTGAAACATAAAGCGGAACAGACGAACTTACACTCAAACCTCGTCTTTGTCCTATTGTATAAAATTCAATACCTTTATGTCTGCCTAAAACATTACCGTCAACATCAACAATATCACCTGCTATAGGATGCTTGTCTGAAAAAAGCATTTCTATATATTCCGGTGGCAGAAAATCTTGACTTTCAGCTTTTTCTGCTGCAGCAAGATTCCGTTTAGACGCAAGTTCAAAAACTTGTTTTTTAGTGTAATTTCCTAGTGGAAAACGCACTTTTTGTAACACTTCCGACGGAATTCGGTACAAAAAATAAGTTTGATCTTTTGTATCATCTTCCGCATTTGCTATAAGAAACGGATATTCATATTTTCCGTCTACAATTTTAGCAAAATTCCAGCCTTGTACAACAGGTTTTTGTGGATTGGCTAACTTTGCATAATGACCTGTGCAAAAATAATCAAAATCAATACCCGCTTTTTTTATGCCATCAATAAATGCGCCGAATTTTACAGTTGGGTTACACATAATACAAGGGTTCGGCGTATGTCCGCTCCTATATTCGGTTTTAAAATATTCAAGAACTTCTCTTTTATAAACATCGCCAACATTTATCGTATAATGTTCAAAACCTTGCTCATTGCAAAATTTTTTACACAATTCAATACTTGCAGCTTCGTCAGGTCTATAACAAGAATTCCACGCTGCATTTCGCTTCGGGATAATAGGCAAGTCATTATTCCACAAAGACATAGTCGCACCTATGACATTGCAACCATGATCTTTTAAAAGCATGGTAACAAGAGTTGAATCAACGCCACCGGACATACCAACAACTACAGTTGAACCTTTTTCAGGAAAATCATTTATTGCACTGTTCACGTTGTAAATATACTGATTTTTTTCTATAATTGGAAGTGAAAACATGAGTTTTTACAAACTGAATTAAAGCTTATTAACTGTGCTTTCTCACTGCGTTAGGAGAAATATGAAAAACAAACAAAAATATTCATCAGTAATTGAAACGAAAATAGAAAAAATATTTACAAAATCGTTACCTACTTTTGAAGATGTTCAAAAATCATTAGATTCAACAATTCTTTCAGCGTCCGGCTGGCGTCGTGTTTTTGCAGAATCGCAAAATGAGCAGGATAAAACAACAAACATTTCTTCTGCAGATGCGGTTCTTGCAGCAATGATGTCAAAATCGTTTTCAGATTTTATTATACAAAAAAGCAAAAAAGAGGTTCCGACTGTTGTGCTTGGAACAGATACAAGACCAACAGGTGCTTTGATTGCAGATATAATGATTCGTGTTTTAATATCAAATGGAATTGATGTTCAATATCTTGGAATAAGTGCTGCACCTGAAATTATGGCATACAGTTATCAAACAGACGGCTTTGTTTATATTTCTGCAAGCCATAATCCTATTGGGCATAATGGCGTAAAATTTGGAACAAACAACGGCGGAGTGCTTGCATCAAAAGATGCAACAATCCTTGCAGATAATTTTAGAAAATTATGCAGTCATAAAGATTGCATAGAACAAGCAAAGAATTTTTGTTTGTTACAAAACAATGCAAAAATCTATAAAATATATAGCAAATCTTCAAAATTCAAAGAAAAAGCTTTAAATGCATATACATCGTTTACTGCACAAGTTGTTTCAGACAAAGCAGATAAAAAACAACAAAAAGCGTTTTTTAGATTTCTTAAAAAAAATAGCAAAATAACACCGATAACAGTTGTTGCAGATATGAACGGCAGCGCACGAACTGTTTCTATTGATAACGATTTTTTAACAAGATTCGGCATAAAATACCATGCTATAAATAATAAGCCCGGTGATATTGTTCACGAAATTATTCCAGAGCCGGAAAATCTAATTTTTTGTGCAGAAGAAATTACAAACATTTTTAATTCATCAAATAGTGATATTAAAAATAAAGAAACATTTTTAGGCTATATGCCTGATTGCGACGGCGATAGGGGAAATATCGTTTATTGGAACAAAAACATCCAAAAAGCAGAAGTTTTAAAAGCACAAGAAGTTTTTGCTTTATCTGTTTTAGCAGAGCTTTCATTTTCAATTTATCAAAATAAAAAAGACGATTTTCCTTTAACGGAAAATATTCAAGATAAAAAAACAATCGGTATCGCTCAAAAACTTGCGGTTGTTGTAAACGATCCTACATCAATGCGAATAGAAGAAATTGCAAGATGTTTTGGCGCAGATGTTTTTCGCGCTGAAGTTGGAGAAGCAAATGTAGTAAATCTAGCAAGAGAAAAACGGAAACAAGGTTTTGTTGTGCGAATTTTAGGTGAAGGTTCAAACGGCGGAAATATTACACATCCGGCAGCCGTTCGCGACCCTCTAAACACGCTTTTTGCACTTTTGAAACTTTTGCTAATAAAAGACACACCAAAAAAGAAAGGGCTTTTTCATGATTGGTGCATACGCTCGAATCAAGAAGATAAATTCAAAGAAAATTTCAGTTTGTGCGATATTATTGCAACGTTACCTCAATATGCAACAACCGGCGTTTCTGAAAAAAGAGCAATTGCGGCAGTTTTGCAAAAAGAACATACAAAATTAAAAGCTGCTTATCAAAAAATATTTGAAGAAGAATGGAACATAAAAAAAACAGAACTTAAACAAAAATATGGATTTTACTCTTTTGAGCCAATCTGTAACAACGGAACAACAGAAACGAGAAATATCAGCGATTACAGCGTTTCAAAAACCGGAGGGCTAAAAATTCTTTTTAAAGGTTCAAACGGAGAAAATCTTGCCTTTTTATGGATGAGAGGTTCCGGTACAGAACCGGTTTTTCGTATAATGTGCGATGTAAAAGGAACAAGTAAAACAGAAGAAGAATTGCTCGAATGGCACACAAAAATGATTTTACAAGCAGATGAATTTTCTCTAAAACAATAGGTAAATTCCAAATTGAAAAATATTAGAAAACAGTGCAAAAGCTTTGAAAATTACGCAATAATTTAACATTTTTTACAGATGTCTATGTTGCGCAAATTCAAGGTGTATGTTACATTTAGCTAAAGTTATTCGTGCGGAAGATTTAATACCTATATAACACTTGGAGCAAAGTTTTGAATTTGGTTGAAATAAATGGAATTGAATCTGATTGCAGAACCTTTTTGAGAACAACAAACAGCTGTTTGCGATGCTGTTGTTGATTTTTAACACAAGGAAGAAGTCATGGGCGTTCGCGGTGAATTGTTTACAAAGCAGGTAACATTAGACAACAGGTCGTATTTTTTTAATGTAAAAGAAAATCGAGCTGGAGATGTTTTTTTGCAAGTTGTAGAAAGCAAAAACAAAGATGGTGCCGAATTTGACCGCCATGCAATTGTAGTTTTTGCAGAAGATATGCAACAGTTTTGTAAAGGACTGGAAGAAAGCCTTAGTTTTATTGAAAAAGACCGAAAAACAAAAGCTAAAGCAAAAATGGAACGCAAACTTGAAAAAGAAGCAAAATATGGCACAAAGAAAAAAATCTATCGAAGCAAAGAATCTGTTGAACCGCTGAAACAAACAAGCAAAAGTCCTGTAAAACGAACGGGGCGTGTACATATAATTTCAAAACTTCCAGAAAACAAGTAATTTGTCTTTTATTATTTTTATTAATCTTTGGAAATGTTGTAGATTGCTAATACGAAAAAGTCATTCTCTGAATTGGAGATGGACCTTTTTCTTTGCAAATAGCACGATGCGCCGCAGTAGGATAACCTTTGTGGCGTGCATATTCATATTCTGGATAAATCTTATCAAATTCACACATTTGGCGATCTCTAGCTTCTTTTGCAAGAATTGAAGCTGCCATAACAGGCTGATATTTTCCGTCAGCTTTTGGTTCTGCACAACATTCCACATCAATTTTTGGACAAAACGTTCCATCAACAATTACAGACACATCTGATTTGCAGAATCCTTTTTTTTCAAGCATGATGCACATATTATTAAATGCACGTTGCATTGCAAGAAGAGTTGCGTTCAATATATTAAGTTCATCGATTTCTGAATGAGTTGCGTTTGCAACACCATATGCTAATGACTTTTCTTTTATTTGCTGTTCAATTTTTGAGCGTTTTTTAGGCGAAAGTTTTTTTGAATCATCCAACTCTTTGATTAAAAATTCATCATTTAAGATTACAGCAGCAGCAGTAACAGGACCTGCTAAAGGACCTCTGCCGGCTTCGTCAATTCCACAAATAAATTTTCGCATATCAATTTCCTGTAATTTTTATATTCCATTATCGTGAAAATATCTTAAAAAAGCGGAGCAATTCCTTTTTGAGAAGATGAATCAATCTTGAATGGAATAAAATCTTTGCTTGTATGTATTTCATTTTTCAATACATTTTCTTCAAATGAATAGACGCAGGCGAACAATTCGACACATCCGGCTTGTTTTGCAGCAAGGATAAAACGAGGTGAATCAAGCTCAAAAGCCGAATCAGATAAAATAAATGCAACGGCATATTCACCAGAAAGCGAAAATCTGTCGTTTTTAGAGCGAACGTTCGATTGAAGGCATTGCACTCCTACGGCTTGACTCAAAGATTGAACAGCAATGTTGTTGGAATCAGTTTCAAGATAGCATTTTACGGCATGAATTAAACCTTGCGGCATACTTGAATTTGATACAAGTTTACAGTTTTCTAAAAAAAGTTTTGAATCTCTCGCATCAATTAAAGGTGCACCTGCAGATAAAAGAAAACGTATGTCTTGTTCTGTGTTTTTTTCAAACATACAATTTTCAAAAGATACATTTGCATTGCGAATTATTAAGCTTGCATTGTTTTTAAAAGATAAACAAACATTTTCATGCCCCATAAAACTACAATCTGAACTAATCGTGATGTTTTGCGGAATATTAAATGAACCTTTTAGGTGTAGTATAGTTTTTTTCCTAGAATTAATAACATCGATAGCATCATTAATAGAAGAAAATGGCTTTGTAGGCGAACCATCTGCTTCAAATGCAAAAAGACTTGAAGAATCTACATAAACATTGTTAAAAACAGATTGAGTACGCACTGCAACAGTATCACTTTTATTTCCTGCTAAATCTTGGGCATAAGCATAAACAGTATAAATTTCGTTTGTATCTCCGTTACCGAGTATTAACCTTGAGCCGGCAAAAGGCATAAACATAGCAGATTCATCAGGTTCAGCATTTTGCGCATATAGCAGAGAAGTTTCTCCAAAATCTAACGAAGTAACATTTGTGCCTATTGCTGTAAAAACATCTTCTTTTGAATAAATAGAAATAACTGCAGAACATTTTTCATATTCAGATTCATCTTCTAATATAAGTACTGGAGCTGGCGGCGGCAATTTATCAATCGTAAACGAAACTGAAATTTCACCTTGTCGGATATTTCCGTAATAAACCGCAAGTTGTAAATCGAAAAGTCGTTCGTCTCCTGCAAGAGTGTCTGCATAAAACGAAGTCAAAGGTTTTGAAACACCGTGAATATCTTCAATGCGAAAAGTGTAAAGCGGATTTGAAAATTGAAGTTCAACACTTTTGTTAGTTAAATTTCTATCAGGAATTCCTATAATTGTGGGTTTTTCAGGCAAAACTAAAGATTCAATTTTTGAACCGGTGTGCCAGCGTATAGTATGACTTTTTGTTCTATCAAGATAAAAAGGCTCCAGATAAACTTGCCAATCGCCACCGTCAACTGAATATTGAAGTTTTTGGTCTGCTTTAAACAGCACAAAATTCCAATCAATAATTTGAATCGGGGAGCTGAATGTTTTATCTTGAATCATTGTAGTTTTCGGAGCATCACCTGTTGTTATTATGTAACGATAAACCGAAGAACCGCTTGTAATTTCAAGCGGAAGCAGCACATTTACACAAGACGGAAGTGTTTGATACAAAGTTCGCCCTCGTAATGATGCATCTAAGTGTGAACCGATTCCATAAGTTAAATTTTGAGAAATTGGAACAGGTTTTTCAACGCCGCATATAACAAGCGGATTTAATGCTGAAAGATAAAGAGGTGGTTTTACCGCAACCGGTTCGTTTACAATATAAGAAACGGTTTTTCTTGTTATGGAACCATCGCCATGTACTGCTACAAGGTTAAGAGTGATATTTCCGTTTAAGTCAATTAAAACCGGTCCATCATATGCAAAACCAAATTCAAGTGGATCATATCCGCTGAATGAATAATAAACTTCAGTTTCAGGTGCACAATCTAAAACAAGAGGCTGCCTGTTTGCCCATGTGCCTTCGACCGGGCTTATAATTTCAAATTTACGGGAAATTGCATTTTGAACAGCATTTTTTCCAAGCATTATTTCACGACTTTTTGTTCCGGCAGCAGTTTCTGTCCATGCAACAACAGTATCATTATAACTTATAACAAGCGATTCGCCGTTCATTGCAGAACCAACTGATATTTTTCCTGTAAAAGAATCAAAAACTCTATAGCGAACAATCTGATTTGTTTTTATAAAAAAAGTATATACATAACCGCTTTTTATGCGATTTACGCTATAAGACGGAACTGAAAGAGTTTGTGCAAAAGCAGAAGAAAATAAAACCGTAAATAACAAAGCAAAAACTAAAACTTTAAGAGAAAATTTTTTTTTTGTTTTTTGGCTTTTATTAATTACAGGATATTTTTGCAAATAGCAAAATGTCCATGTATCAAGCTTTACCAAGCAAAGGTTCAAGTGCAGCCCTCAATTCAGGATCATCTTTATAGTAGTTCTGTTCAAGCTCCGTAGCAGAAAGTCCTACAAGCTCATGGCTCATGTAGTGAATCCACCTATCTTCATCAGAAGAGCGAATCTCAAATTTACGACACCAATAATCAGGTTGAACAGGCAACTGTTGGTTGCAATATGTATAATATTTATAATCATGTACGGCAACTTTTATATCATCTCTCGGAATTCCTTTTTCGAGAAGAACTTCCACAAGATAATTAATAGTTCGCCCTGTATCAAAAATATCATCAATCAAAAGAATTTTATCGCCAGTGCGCAAATGTTCCGGCGAATAAGTCCAACCGTCAATCATAACTTTGTCGTTTGCGTGAATATCTGTGTATGAATGAGCTACTACAGCCGCATACAGAACGGGATGTACATCTTTTCTGGCAATTTTGAAATATTCACTTATAACATTGCCAACATAAGCTCCGCCCCGAAGAGAAACATAAATAACATCGGGAATAAATCCCTCATTAAGAATGCGGTGCGCCATTTTAAGAGTGCCGTTTCTAACTTTGTCGTATGGCAAAAATTCTTTTATCACAGTAAACCTCTTAAAAAACAATAATCACCTTAAAAATTATTTTTAGAAACAATATGACTAATTCTACACCGAAGATTCTAAAAAGACAACGGGCTTTACATTTTTTTAAAGCTTGTACATATATTGCAAACCGCTACTTTAGCTCTGAAAAACTGGTATTCGATTATATTCAAATAGTTTCATTATTTCATTAATATTATCATTTACCATTACATTTAAAGTACGTCC
>JAAYQG010000079.1 GCA_012519415.1 Treponema sp.
GCTCCTGAGGCTCCAGCACCTGAAGCATCGGCACCGACTGTACCAACACCGTCAAGTTCTGCACCACCGGTTAGTACAGGGGGTGCACCAGCTGCTCCTGATTATAATAGCTGGAATACAGAACCTAGTGGTTGGGATTATGATTCTGTTATGAATTATGTATCTCAAGGCAATATACCAGGACAATATGGGGCACCAACAGACAGCAGAAGAGTAACTTCTCCTATGTGTTATCGGGATGATGCTGATCCACAAAATCATACTGGAATCGATATAGGTGCACTAAAACCTGGTGTAAAAGGTGATCCGATATATGCTGTAGCAGATGGTGTAGTTACAAGAGTTGGTATTTCTAATCAAGAAAAAGGAACTACAAGGCTGGAACAAAGCTTGCCTCATACAAAAGATACTGCAGTCTATATGCATGCTGATTTTATTGTAAAAGATGGTGAGTCAGTTAAAAAAGGACAAATAATCGGTTATATGAGTGATAATGGTTCCGAAGGTCAAGTTCATCTACATTTTGAAATAAGAAAAAATGGAATATATGTAAATGAAGCCGCTTTGGCAAAAAATCCTCTAAATCATTTGCCGTCATCATATTATATTGAATAATTTTTTTTAAGGAGAATTAGAAATGAAGAAGTTTACTTTTTTTATAGTTATTATGATTGCCTGTATTTTTTGTTCATGTCAAAAAGAAAAAGCTGAACAGAAAGTAAAAAATATTGTGCAGGAGCAAACAGAAAAAATGCCTGAACCTGAAACAAATGAACAGATTGTTGAAGAAAAAGGAAAAAACGAATCTGTTTCTGAAAAAATACAAATAGTTCCAGATAAAGACAATGATGATTCTGAATTTGATGATCCAGCAACAATAGAATTGTGTCTGAAAGATGATGAAGAAAGAACGTTTTGTTTGTTCCATAATATCTATAAGGTAAAAGATTTTGATGCAGAAAACTATGAAGTGGTTGCTGAGTGGACAACTGGAGAATATAGCTTCAGATGGTGTAAACAAGAGAAAAATGACTTATCAATCACTTGGAACTATGAAAATGGCGGTATTATCAGAATGGAAACAGAATCTCCGAAATATTCTACAAAAAGAGGAATAAAAGTAGGTGATTCCTTATCAAATATAATGGAAGCATACGGAAATGATGTTAAAATATATGAATATGATTATGTAAACGAAAAATTAAATTTAATTTCAGAAAATAAAAATGCACTTTTTAGCTGGTATAAATCAAAAAACCGAGTTTCACTGAATGCAGGAAATATGCTTGCAGAAACAATTATGGCAATGAGTTTTTATCTGGAAGATGATTTTATAACAAAAATAGTAATTTTATGCGGGGATTAGATTTCTTAACTATTATAAGAACGCCATGAATCAAACACTGCAAATAACCCATACAAGACATTATCTCTTGTATGGGTTATTCTAAAGGCAAAATCTATGACAAGACAAGCTACAAAAGATAAATCCCCCGTAGTTTTTGCACTGCAAAAACTACGGGGTTTCGCCGGTTGTTCCCCAAACTGTAGCTCCAATCCCAAAGCGAAACAGGCTTTGTAGTTTGCGCTCGCCGCAAACTACGGGTTTTGCTAGATTAAACCCAAATTTGTAGCTCAATCCCAAACGCAAAACGCAAACTCGGCGTTTCGCCAGATTACTCCCTAAATTTTAGATTAACCCAACTGAACGCCCAAGCCTCAAGTTTTCGTTCACGAAAACTTGGCGTTTTGCCGGTTGTTCTCCAAATTCGTAGCTCCAATCCCAAGCGCAAAACGCAAACCCAAGACACCTCGCTTGTGCCATTCGATAAAAATGGCATCTTCCTTTTTTTCAGGAAGCCTTAACTTAGCAGAAAAAGCTTTATTTTTTTTGTTGCCCAAAGTTTTACTAGTTCAATCATAGTTTCTTCCGCACAAACCATCTGCGAGAGAGAAGCCCATTCACTTTTTGAATGGAAATTATGTCCGCCGGTAAAAACATTTGGTGTAGGCAAACCAAGCTCCGTAAGTCTTGAGCCGTCTGTTCCTCCGCGAATCGGATGAAATATAGGTTCAAGTCCAACATTTTTTAACGCTTGTTTTAAGATGTCGGCAACTAACGGCTGTTTTTGTATTTTTTGCAACATATTAAGATATTGCTGTGTAATTTTAACATTTGCACTTCCGCCCGAATATTGAGCTTCTATTGTAGCTGCAAGTTGTTTAACTACATTTATTCTTTTTTGCATGCCGTCTGTTTCAAAATCTCTTAAAAACAAAACAACTTTTGCATTTTCAATATGACCGGAAATTTCCATTGGGGCATAAAATCCTTGTTTTCCGTCCGTTGTTTCAGGTCTTTCTGTATGTGGCAACATTTGAACAAACGAAGACGCCATGCTGACCGCATTCACCATATCAGGGCGAGCTGTTCCTGTATGTTTGGATATTCCCTTAAACTGAATTTCTGCTTTATAAGCATTAAAGCATTCAATTTCAATTTCGCCTGCTTGACCGCCATCAAAAGTGTAACATTGAGCAGATTGAAACCAGTCTAGCGGCACGTTATCCATTCCGTGTCCAGTTTCTTCATCCGGCGAAAATACAATTTCAATTTGCCCATGCGGAATATTTTTAGAAATAATTTCGTCTATGCCTGTCATTATGATTGCAATGCCGGCTTTATCATCAGCACCAAGCAAAGTTGTGCCGTCGCTCGTAATTATTGTATCTCCAACTGAATTTGCAAGATAAATATCTTCTGCCGGATCCAATTTTATATTACCTTTCAGGTTAATAACGCTTCCATCATATTTTTTATGAACAAGCGGCATCACATTTTGTCCTTCAACCCCTTCTACCGTATCCATGTGTGCAAGGAAACAAATTGACGGAGCTTTTTCTAAGCCAGCAGTTGCGGGAATTCTCGCACAAACGTAAGCATGATTCGTAACGGTTACGTCGAAAACACCGATAGATTTTAGTTCTTTTGCGAGCATTTCGGCAAAAATACGCTGCTGTTCCGTTGAGGGTTGAATGCCTTTATCGGCAGCAACTGAATCACTTGTTGTCCATATTGAAACGTATCTTAAAAACCGCTGGAGCAAAGGTTCCGCAACATTACTTTTTGAAAGACGATTTATAAAGTTCATAGCTTAAGATAAGATTTTTACAATATTTATGGAAGCCCCGTTTGTTTATGCAAATCAAAATTTTTGATGCGAAATTTGCCGATATTCAGTCTATATTTCGTTCTGTGTTTATCAGGACAATTTATTATTTGAATCTGATTTTGTACTTTTTTTGGAAGCTTTGTTTTCAGGGGAAATCATTCCAAAAAGGCTTCCGCAAATTCCGCCTATAAGGTGAATAATTTCTCCATTACCGCCGCCGTTTTTGCTTACAGCTTGTCCGACATACAAAAACAGCAAAAGAACAGCAGAAACAGGAACAGATTGTTTTTTTATACTCATAAAAACAGCAAGCAAAATCATCATAAAAGCTACACCGCTTGAACCGCATAGCGAAACGGTCGAAAAACAAACATTAAGCACTCCGCTTGCAAAAGCACATACAAAAATCATCAAAAACAAAAGTTTTGCGCCATATGTTTTTTCAATTTGCGGTCCTAAAAGAAGCACAAAACTTAAATCTCTAGCTAGGTCTATCCATTGTTTATTACCGAATATATGGAAAAAAAGTCGTAAATAATGCAAAACTTCTTTAAAATTGAACATATCAAAATCTGCTCTAAAAGATGCAGGCGCAGAAAAAAAATATAATAATCCTCTTGCGCCGCGGATTTCAGCGATAGAATTCAAAATCATTACAACAGAAACTAAAATTGAAAAAATTATTACTAACGGAGAATCAAAACAGAAACTTACTATTTTTGTTTTTTTCAAATCAAACTCCACTTATTAAATTATCTCAAAAAATATGGAATAAATTTTACTAGCAATTGGCAAGTTATATAAATATAACATAACATTAGCCCACTGAAAATTAAAATCCCCCATTCCACACACCCAACCGTTTCCACCAGCATACCCCAAATTTTAGGTTAATCCCATGCAACACAACAAGCCTCAAGTTTTTTGCAAGCAAAAAACTTGGCGTTTTGCTAGATTAAAGCCAAATTTGTAGCTCCAACCCCCGAACCACACCAAGCCTTCAAGTTTTGCAAAGCAAAAACTTGGGCGTTTCGCCAGCATAACCCCAAATTTTAGGTTAATCCCAAACGCGAAACGCCTATGTTTTTTTCCCTTAATTTTTGATAAACTACTTTTAGAGGTCAAAATGAATCGAATTCCAAAAGAAAAAATAATAGATTTCCACGCACATATTTATCCGGAAAAAATTGCAGAAAAAGCATCAGAGAGTATCGGGAAATTTTACAATGCGCCAATGCTGTATCATGGATTCCCCGAAGAATTGATTGAAAGCGGTAGCAAAGTCGGTGTTGTAAAATATGTTATTCATTCTGTCGCAACGAAGCCGGAACAAGTTGAAGCTGTCAATGATTTTATAATTGATTCGTGCAAACGACATAGTGAATTTATCGGTTTTGCGACGCATCATCAAGATTACAAAGATTTTGACAAAGAACTTGACCGCATTCAAAAAGCCGGATTAAAAGGCATAAAAATGCACCCGGATTTTCAAAAATTTCAAGTTGATATGGCGCAAATGGATAATTTTTACACAAGCCTTGAAGAAAGAAATTTCCCGATTCTACTTCATGCAGGCGATTGCCGTTTTGATTTTTCAGGTTCTTTGCGTTTAAGCAGAGTTTTAAACAAACATCCAAAACTTAAAATTATTGCCGCTCATTTTGGCGGTTATACAGACTGGGAAAATTCCCTTAAATATCTTGCAAAGCGAAATATCTGGTTTGATACATCGAGTTCTTTGTGGAAGCTACCGCTAGATAAAGCAAACGAAATAATTAGAGTACACGGAGCTGATAAATTCTTATTTGGCAGCGATTTCCCGATGTGGAATCATGAAGGCGAACTCGAAAGGTTCAATAAACTTTGCTTTACAAAAGAAGAAAGAAGCGCAGTACTCTACAATAATGCAGTAAAACTTTTAGACCTAAAAAATCTTTAAATGACAAAATGAACCCGTCGCACAAACCCAAACGCTCACAAATTATCCCCCAAATTTGGCGTTTCGCTAACATAGACCCGAAATTTTAGATAAAACCCAACCGAATGCCCAAGCTTCAAGTTTTTGCTCCACGAAAACTTGGCGTTTCGCTAACATAAACCCAAATTTTAGATTAAACCCCAAGCGAAACGCACTTACCCCCTAGCCACAAGCACCATTGTTTTCGCTTTTTGGTCATAGCCGGAAAAATCAAAACCGCCGTAAATTTCAACTGAATTGAATCCGCATTCAAGCATAAGGTTCCTAAGTTCTGTAGCAGAATAAAGACGTTGAACAAAACAATGCTCAATTCGTTTGCCTGTTTTATTATCAATTAAAATCCAACGAGAACGCAAGCCTTCCCATGCACCTTCAACACTAAATTCTGTCAAAACTGTTTTTCCGGCTCGTTCAAACCATTCACCTTCAATAAAATTGCGTACAGCTACTTCTCGTCCCAATGCTTCAAAAATGAAAAAGCCGTTAGGTTTTAAGCTTTTTGCAATGCTTTTTAGGATTTTTAAATCTTCCTCGATAGAACTACAATATCCAAAAGATGTGTACAAATTACAAGCAGCGTCAAATTTTTTCGGTGATTCAAATGTACGCATGTCTGCACGTATTAAATCAATATGAACGCCTTCATCGTCGGCAGTTTCTTTTGCAGCATCAAGAAATGGCTGCATTATATCCACGCCGGTAACGTTTAGTCCTAAAAGTGCAAGTTCAACACTAATTCTGCCCGGTCCACAACAAGCATCAAGAATGCTTGAACCGGCAGAAAGACCCGCAATTTTGCAAACAGCATCGGCAACTCCAGCCGCTTCTGCCCAATGTGCGTTGTCAAACATTATCGGTCCATATTCAAGCCAAAAATTTTCTTCTTCAAACCATTCTTTTTCAGCCATATTCCCCCGTAAAAACTAAAGTTTGCGCTGCAAATATTTTGCACAAATAATTATTTGAATTAAAATTAACTTTGCTAGCCTAGCATAAAACAACAAATCAATGAATCCCAACAACACAAATCAAATTAAAAATGAATTGAGATTTTTGAGATTTTTTTAAAAAATCACAAAAATTATAAAAAGTCGTGTATAATGTTTGTCGGTTCACATAAACAAATATTTGTGCTCCCCTATATTTATCTCACAAGGAAGCTGCAATGTTCAGCAGAAAAACTGCCACAAACATTCTTGTCGCATTTGTCTTTTTATGTTTTTCTCTTTTTAGCTGTTCGCAAAAAAAAACAGAGCGTATCACTTTTACAGATGGCTGGACATGGACATCTCCTTATTTAAAAAACACAGATTTTGTGCCTATTTCTTCAGATACTTTATATAACCTATCTTCTCTTTTGCCGGAGAAAAAAGGCTATTTGTGGATTAATAATTCTTTTATAATTCCTGAACATCTGAAAAACAAAAATCTTGGCATTTATATAGGAAAAGTTGAAATTGCGTGTTCTATTTTGATAAATGATAAAGAAATAGGTAAATGCGGTATTTTCCCACCTAGAGAATATACCGCAGGCACAGGTTCTTCGTATTTTTCCATTCCGGCAGAATATCTTAACCAAAATGAAATAAATATCATCACAATAAAAATTTGGTGCAATGGAAGCGGAAACATTAAAGGACTGCCGTTTATAAGCACATTTGATGACGCATATACAACAGCGAGAAAAAATTCTTTTATTAATTCCGGAATAAATTTAACTTTTGCAGGAGCAATTATTCTTGTTGCATTTCTTTATTTTTTCATATTTATAAGACAGCCTTCTGAAAAAGAATATCTTTACTATTCACTTATGTGTTTGCTTTCGTCGGCATATCTTTTTCCATTTTATATGAGTGAATTTCCATGGCTCTTTGGAAAAATTTCACTTCTCCTTTTTAAAAAACTTTTTCAAGGAATAAGTGCATTTGTTGATATTTATCTTGCTATGTCTTTTATTCGTTTTTTCTTAAAACATAAAGATTCAATTTATATAAAAGCAGTTCGTATAACATTGCTTTTAGCTTCTATTATAAACACAATATTTATTCCGGACTTGAAAACATTTTCTATTCTTTTGCCTATTCTTTTTGTTTATTCATTTTTTCAACTCTGTTTTGCAATTTGGGCAGTAATAAAAGCTATTATAGACAAAAGAAAAGAAGTTGTGCTTTTGTTAATGGGTTTTTCACCTGCTCTCATATGCGTGTTTGTAGATTTTTTTGTTCATGTTGTTTTTGCAATTCATACAATGCCGTTTTTCACTGTTTTTGGTTGGCAAGCAACAATATTTGCTTTTCTTATAATTCTTGCGGAACGATACTCGCAAGCCAGACTAAAAGCTGAATTCCTTTCGGAAAAATTGGAAACTGAAGTTACGCAACGTACAAACGCACTTGCAGCAGCAAATAAACGCCTTGAAAATGAAAATACCCAAACAATAAGAGAGATAAATCTTGCCGCACACGTTCAGCGAAGTTTTTATCCGCAAGGAGCTTCAGTTAAAAATGGTTGGGAAATATCTGTTTATTTCAAGCCTTTTGCAGGAATTTCAGGCGATTTGTATGATTTTTATGTATTTGATGAAAAGCTTTCTGGAATTGGACTTTTTGATGTTTCCGGTCATGGCATTGCAGCAGGTTTAGTTACGATGCTTGCCAAAAATATTATTTATAATACATACAAAGATAATATAACCGCCCCTTTGGGTTCTGTAATGCAAAAAATAAACGATGCAGTTATTAATGCAAAAGGTAGCATAGAAAACTACTTAACCGGTGCAATGATTCGCATGAATGATATTGCAGGTCAAGAAGGAATTGTTGAGCTTGTAAATGCGGGAAACCCGCCGCCTCTTTTGCATAAAGCAGACGCAGATACATCGATTTTGCTTTTTCCAAAACGTTCAAAATTTCAGCATGGTATGATTGGAATTCCGGATTTTGATGTTAATTTTCAATCAGTTGAATTTGGAATGAATGAAAATGATACTCTTCTTCTTTATACAGACGGAATTACAGAAGCGCAAAATAGCTATGGTCAAGATTATGGTATACAAAGGTTAAAATACAGCTTTGCACACGCAGAATCCGGAAGCGCAGAAAAAAAACTTGCTGCTGTTTTACGAGATTTTATGATTTTTATCGGAGATGCGCCACCTAAAGACGATATAACAATAATTGTGCTTAAAAGAAATGCAAAATCCGAAAAAAAATTCAACACGCTTCCTTCCAGTTCTTTTGAAAAAGAAATTGACGAACTGGAAGAACTTGAAGAGTTGGAAGAACCGGAACAGACAAAAGAGTCGGAAAAAAACGAAAGTTAATTTTATTCATGCAGAATTTTTTAACTCTTTACACCCCGATATTTAAGATTAAAATATTTTTTCAATGTGCATTTTTTAGCACTTTAATTTGTTATCTTGCAACAATCGCATTTTTAAGACTCTCTTTTGCATCGCTACCTGCAAGATTTTCTACCAACGCAAGCGAAAACTCTTCTGCTACACCAGGTCCCCTAGCTGTTATCATATTAGCGTCAACTACAACACGCTCGTTAGAATGAACAGAACCCTCCATTAAAGATTTGTAATTTTTTCCAACAAACTTTAAAATCTCATTTTCCGTTTCCATTGATGGGTAACATGTATAATGTCGATTTTTTAATAATCCTGCTTTTGCAAACACAACAATGGGAGCGGCACAAATTGCAGCAAGAATAGCATTGCGAGCAAGACCGTCTTTTAGAAAATGTTCAACAGTTGAAGAAGCTGCAAGATTAACAGAACCATTCATTCCGCCAGGGAGAATGAGCGCATCAAACTTTTCAAGCATAAGATTTTCTGACAAAATTACATCAGATAAAACACGAATATTATGCGCACCTATAATTTCATTTTTTGATAACCCTGCCGTAATAACTTCAATTCCTGCTCGGCGAAGATAATCTATTGGTGTAAATGCTTCTATTTCTTCAAAACCATCTGCTAAAAAAACAATCGCTTTTTTCATTTTTCTACCTCCTTTAATAAAAAGCTTGCGACGCAAACTTTGCGAATCAAAATAGATAATGAAAGTATATCATACTTGATACTTGCCGTCATAAAAAAATGAATTTGTGTGGCGATGATAATCCATAGCTTAATCCACATTTTTCACATTTTTTCACATTTTTTTGCCTGTTCACAAACAATGCAATATATGTTACCATTTGCACAAAACTCCACAAAACAGGAACAAATCAAATGAAAAAACGCGCTTTAATCAGTGTATTTTACAAAGAAGGTGTGCTTGAGTTGGCACAATATCTTGAAAAAAACGGCTGGGAAATTCTTTCAACCGGCGGAACAAAAAAACATCTTGCTGAAAACAATGTTGCTGTAACAGATGTTTCTTCTATTACGGGTTTTCCGGAATGTTTAGATGGGCGTGTAAAAACATTGCACCCAATGATTCATGCAGGATTACTTGCTATTCGTGCAAACGAACAACATATGAAAACAATCAACGAGTTGGGAGCAAATCCGATTGACCTTGTCTGTGTAAATTTGTATCCGTTTTTTGAAAAAGTGCAATCAGGACTTACTTTTGAAGAAACAGTGGAGTTTATTGATATAGGCGGACCTACAATGCTTAGAGCTGCTGCTAAAAATCACAATGATGTTTTAGTTTTAACAGATCCTAAAGATTATGATGAAGTAAAATTAAAGCTTGATAATGCAGGACAAAATATAGAAAAAATTGAAGCTTCATTTAAACGAAAACTTGCCGGCAAGGTTTTTAACCTTACTTCTGCATATGATGCGGCTGTTTCAAGATTCATGCTTGAAGAAGAACTTCCGCAATATTATGATATGCCGCTTATTAAAAGCCAAGATCTCCGCTATGGAGAAAACAGCCATCAAAAAGCAGCACTTTATATAACAGCAGATAAAAAAGGCGCATTTGCCGGCATGAAACAACTGCAAGGCAAAGAGCTTTCTTATAATAATATTCGCGACCTTGACGTTGCATGGAAAGGCGTTTGCGCATTCAACAGCTTTGTTAAAAACGCTGCACCGGTAAATGGCATAGATTATTCAGAATATAACGGAATTATATGCGGCAAAAATCCGGACGGAACAAAAGCGAGTCCAACAGGCAAACCAATTACAACAAGTTTTGCAGGAGCCGCAAATAGTGTGTTTACAATCGCATTAAAGCATAACACACCATGCGGTGCTTCTTTAGGTTCTACTTCGCTAGAAAGCTACAAGCAGACATACGATTGCGATCCTGTTTCTATTTTTGGCGGAATTGTTGGATGTAGCGCGATAATCGACAAACCTTGTGCAGAAGAAATGGTAAAATGTTTTCTTGAAGTTATTGTTGCACCGGGTTTTACAAAAGAAGCACTTGAAGTTTTTTCAGAAAAAAAGAATCTACGCCTTATAACAGCTGAAATTCCGGCCGATGATGAATACGAATGTATGAGTGTTGCAGGCGGGCTTCTTGTTCAAAACAGGGATAACGTGCTTTTTGAAAAATGGGATATTGTTACAAAAGCAAAGCCAACACAAGCACAAATTGACGAAATGGCTTTTGGTATGACAGTTGCAATGTTTGCAAAATCAAATGCAATTCTTGTTATTAAAAATAAAACAGCATACGGAATCGGTAACGGTCAAACAAATCGTATTTGGGCAGCCGAACAAGCTTTGAGCCGTGCAAAAGAAAAAACACAAGCATTAGGAATCGGTAATGCGGAAGTGCTAATAAGCGATGCGTTTTTTCCGTTTGCAGACAATGTTGAAAAAGCGAACGAATTCGGCATAAAAGCTATTGTAACACCCGGCGGTTCGATTCGCGACCAAGAATGTATCGACACATGCAATAAATATGGCATTGCAATGGTATTTACCGGCACGCGTCATTTCAAACATTAATACAACCAAGACTGAAGTATGTAATATTTGCAAAACAATTTTCTTAAAGTCTAGTAGTAATATATTTTAAAGCGTATGGGGGCATAATGCTATATAATCTTGCACAACATCTCGTTCCAATATTTGGTCCGGCACGACTTTTGCAGTCTAACGCAGTTATTATCTGCCTTTCGTTATACGCAGGTTTTTTACTTACACGTTCCCTTTTGCCAAAATTTTACAAATTTCTTCCTTGCGACCGCGGCAGAGAATTCTCTATTCATGCTGAAACGGCAAAAGGAAAACCAACAGGGGCAGGCGTTGTATTTATAACGATTTTTGTTATTATTGCGCTTATATTTGCACCGATGAACACAATGCAGATTGCCATTGTTATTTTAACATGGATTACAATGCTTACCGGTTTTTTAGATGATAAAAGCTTAAAAGGCTGGGGCGAATATCGAAAAGCCTTATTAGATCTTTTAATATGTCTTGCAGCAACAGCTGTTATGCTTTTTTTGAGAAAAGGCGGCATTAAACAAGAAATTCTTTTTTGGCTTCCGTTCGCTTCAAAACAAATTGAAGTACACCCTGTTGTTTTTATTCTAGTTTCTACAAGTTTGCTTTGGGCTTCTATTAACACAACAAACTGCACTGATGGCGTAGACGGTCTTTCAGGAACTCTTGTGCTGTTGGGTCTTAGCACAATGGGTGTTATTTTTTATTTTATTCTAGGTCATAAAGATATTGCTGAATATTTGCTTATTCCTGCAATGGCAAACGGTGCTTCTTGGGCAATAATCACTTTTTCGCTTTGCGGTGTTCTTATGGGATATTTGTGGCACAATGCGTTTCCAAGCAATGTCCTTATGGGTGATGCAGGAAGTCGAGCTTTAGGTTTTTTTATAGGCTGTGCAGTTATGGTAAGCGGAAACCCTTTGTTGATTTTTGCAACATCTTCAATAATTTTGGTGAACGGCGGCATGGGGCTTTTAAAAGTTGCTTTGCTTAGGTTTTTTAAAATCAAAATCTTTACAACTATTAGATTTCCACTACATGACCATATGCGAAAAAATCATAGCTGGTCGCCAACTCAAGTTATGCTAAAATTCATGATTGTGCAGATTTTAATTACAATCGCAGTTTCCGGGATAATCTTTAAAATACGATAATCAACAAAATCAATGATAAGCTTTTCTCTCAAAATATTGATAAGTGAACTTAAAAATCAACACAGGGCAAAAGCAAAACTAATTAATTCCGGTTTACAGTTCGCTTTTCAGCTTAAGTATTTTTAATCATAACAGAAGCAAGTACTTTTGACTCATCTATTAGATTTTGAATTACACAGTATTCATTAGGTTGATGCATCGTTTCATCATGTTTGCTCCATACAACAGCATCATATCCGGCTTTTCTAAGATACGCAGCAACTGTGCCACCGCCAATTCCAACAACACGAGGCTCAATTTTTAAAACACGACGCACAGCATCTCCAAGAACTTGAACAACTTCGCATGATTCAGAAGTTGATGGAGATTCAACAGCTTGTTCTTCACTTAATGTGAACGTTACGCCATATTCAGCAGAAACTTCATCACAGCAGATTTTTATTTTTTTTCTAACATCATCAAGCGTATAACAAGGAAGAATTCTACAGTCAAAATAAATTACATCATCTGCAGGAATTGTATTCACGTTTGGAATATTCGATTCCTTTTTAGTCGGTTGAAATGTTGAACGGTTTGGTACAAAAAGCTTATTTCGCTCGCTAAGTTCTTTTTCCAAAGAATTAATTTTTAGAGCTAATGCACATGATGCAAGATGAGCATTTACACCTTCATCAGGCGTAGAACCGTGAGCTTGTACTCCATGTGTTTGCACTTTTAACCATAAAAGATTTTTCTCTGCAATTTCAATAGTTTCACCTTTCGGATCACCACCATCCGGCGTTATAATTAAATCTTCTTTATTGAAAAGCTTGTGTTTTTCCAAAAGATATTGAATACCATACTTAGATCCAACTTCTTCATCTGCAACAAATAAAAGTTTTATTGTATATTCGGGCGTAATTTTAAGTGCTTTTAGTGCGAGTGCTGCCATTACTGAACAGACTATGCCTTGCTGATTATCTTCTGTACCACGCCCATAAAGTTTGTTGTTTTTTTGAACAGCTTCGAACGGAGGGGTTTCCCATAAACTCTGCTCTCCGGCAGGAACAACATCAAGGTGAGACATTATCCAAAGGTTTTTAGATGTTTTGCCATTAATTGTTGCAACAAGATTTGGTCTTACTCCGCTTGTAACACGAATATCCGGTGCATCAAAATGCTGAAAATCAGTAATTCCGTTTGCACAAAGGAATTCTTCCAACGCTTTGCATTTTTTACTCTCTCCATCGCCGCTGTTTTCCGGAGCAAGTGCAGGAATTTTTGTCAAAAGTTTTTCAAGCTCAATCGCTTTTTCTATGTTCTTTTCTATATATTCACATATTTCTGCAAAATCTTTCATATATGCCTCTTTTTTTCTGCTAAATCTTTACGTATTAAATATTAAAAATCGTTCACGATAATTGCGCGCTTAAAAATTTATATTTTTGAGCATTAAAGTGAATATAATTTTTATACTTTATTTTTTCAGTTTTTTTGATATGCTTGCCATGTAGAACTAATCAACGTATCAATATCTGAATATTTTGGAATCCAGCCCAATTTTTCTCTTGCATATGCAGATGTTGCATAAAGACAAGCAGGATCTCCGAGCCTTCGACCTACATATTTTGCAGGAATTTCTTTGCCTGTTATGCGGCGAGCTGTTTCAATCATTTCTGTAACAGAAATGCCGGTTTCACTTCCGAGATTGACTGTAAGACTTTCGTTTTTATCTGAAATATATTCAAGTGCTTTTACATGAGCGTCTGCAAGATCTGAAACATGAACATAATCTCTAATACAAGTGCCATCTCTTGTATCATAATCATTTCCAAATATCGACATTTCTTTTCGCATACCGCAAGCTGTTTCCATTACAACAGGCAATAAGTTTGCAGGATTTTGTTCAAGACCGAAAATTTCCCCGTCTGGATCGTAACCGGCGGCATTAAAATAGCGCAATGCAACATATTTTAAGTTGCGCAGCTTATCATACCATTCAAGATAATGTTCAATATCAAGCTTTGTAAAACCATAAAAATTTTCAGGGTTTTTCGGATGTTTTTCGTCTATTGGCAGATATTGCGGTTCGCCGAAAATAGCGGCAGACGAAGAGAATACCATTTTTTTGCAGTTGTTTTTAATTGCAGCATTCAAAATGTTGATTGTACCAGAAATATTATTTAGTGAATATTTTTCCGGTTCAATCATTGATTCACCTGCTGCTTTAAATGCTGCAAGATGAATAAAAGCATCAAATCCGCTTGCAAATGAAGCGTCTAGCTGTGCTGGATTTAGTATATCTCCGTGGATAAAATCATTTTGCTTGAAAAGGTTTTGTCTAAGCCCTGATGAAAGATTATCAAAAACCGTAACAGAATGACCACTCTTCAAAAGTGCCTTAACAACATGGCTTCCAATATAGCCCGCTCCGCCGATAACCAATACTTTCATAATTTCAAATTTGCCTTTTTACGTCATTTCGCAATAAAGTGAAAAATGACAGTTAATAAATAAGTTTGCAACGCAAACATTTGTGTCTGCTTACGTTTATGAGTATAAAACTTTTGTAGGTAATAAGCTAGTGCGCGTTTCGCATTTGGGATTAATCTAAAATCAGGGGGTTATGTTAGCGAAACGCCAAGTTTGCGTTTTGTGTTTGGACTGGAGCTAAAGTTTTGGGATTAATCTGGCAAAACGCCAAGTTTTCGTGAACGAAAACTTGAAGAGGGTTTTGGGTGGGTTTAATCTGAGATTTTGGGATTAATCTGGCAAAACCCGTAGTTTGTGGCAAGCGCAAACTACAAGATTTATTTTTGTTGGGTTTATGTTATAAATTTGGGAATTAATTCAGCGAAATCTGTGGTTTTCGATGTGAAAATTATTAAGGGGAGGGGTGGTTTTTGTGGTATAGGGAAATTCATCTCTTTTATCTTTTTGTCATTTCCTTTATACTGAAAGTGCCGTTTTGGCATACTTTTCATTCATATTTTCACAATAGAGGATTCATTATGGTTATTCTTACGTTGAATTGTGGGAGCTCTTCCGCAAAATATCAAGTTTACGACTGGGACAACAGAGATGTTCTTGCTTCCGGCGTTGTTGAACGTGTTGCACAGGAAGGTTCTGTCATTACACATAGAGCAAGAGGCAAAGAAAAATTTGTCAAGAAAAGTCCATGCCCAACACACAAAGAAGCAATTGAATTGATTATTAATGCAATTACAGATAAAGAGGTCGGCGTTATAAGCGACATGAGCGTTATAAAAGCTGTCGGGCATCGTGTTCTTCATGGCGGAGATAAATTTACAAAATCTGTTATCTGTACACCGGAAGTTATCGAAACTTTCCGTTCTGTTCAGGATTTAGGGCCTTTGCACAATCCTGCAAACATTATGGGTATAGAAGCTGCGCAAAAAGTGCTTCCGAATGTTCCACATTGCGCTGTAATGGATACGGCATGGCATCAAACAATGCCTGCAGCAAGTTTTATGTATGCAATTCCATATGAATGGTACGAAAAATATGCAGCACGCCGTTATGGTTTTCATGGAACGTCTTTTCTTTATACTGCAAAACGCGCTTCTGTTCTTCTTCGTCAAAAACCAAGAGATACAAACATAATAATTGCGCATATCGGAAACGGTGCGTCTATATGTGCTGTTAAAAATGGGAAATGCTTTGATACTTCTATGGGAATTACTCCTCTGGAAGGTCTTGTAATGGGAACACGTACAGGCGATCTTGATCCTGCACTTCCATTTTATATCATGCGAAAAACAGGCAAGACTCCTGCAGAAATGGACACTGCCTTGAACAAAAAATCCGGACTTCTCGGAATTACAGGTAAATACACTGACCGTCGTGATGTTCAAAAAGCTGCATCCGAAGGTGATGAAAGAGCAAAACTTGCTATTGAAATGGAATGCTATCGCCTAAAAAAATATTTCGGTGCTTATATGGCAGCACTTGGTGGTGCTGAAGCTATCGTATTTACAGCCGGTGTTGGAGAACATGCTCCTCTCATCAGGGAAAAATGTCTTGAAGGCCTTGAATGCTTAGGAATAAAACTTGATAAAGAAAAAAATAATATTGCAAACTCCAGCTTTGCAGAAACATGTATAAGCGCAGATGATTCAAAAGTAAAGATTTTTGTAATTCCTACAGACGAAGAACTTGTAATAACAGAAGATGCTTTCGCATTGATGAAAGGCACTTATGACGTTCACACAGCTTTTACATATTCTTTCCAGAATCCAAATTATGTAAATAAAGCGCGTGCAGAGGGTTTGAAAAAAGAAATTGAAAACCTTCCGGCTCTTGCAACAATTCTTGCAAAATAAATCTATGTTCAGTTTGCGATTAATCTACGAAAATTAAAAAAAATTGCACTTTAATCAGACAGTATGCTGATTAAAGTGCAAAGTATTGATGGTTTTGATTAAACTCAAACCTTCTTAAACCATCAATCGTTTGTTATAGAATGCGAAATATTAAACTCCAAGAAGTTCTTTTAAGTCTTCTAAGCTACGTCCGCCTTCTATGCGTGTTTGGATTTTGCCGTCTTTGACTAAAACCAATGTTGGAATACTTAAAATTCTAAAACGTTCAGCTAAGGCAGGCTGCGCATCTACGTCTACTTTGTAAATTGAAGCTTTTCCTTTTGCTGCTTCTGCAAGTTCTTCAAGAACAGGTGCAAGCATTCTACATGGACCGCACCATGTTGCATAGAAATCTACTAAAACAGGCTTGCTGCTTTCAAATACGGCTGAATCAAATGTTTCAGTTGTCAATGCACTAATCATAATTTTCTCCTAAAAATAAAATATTGAGAATCCCAAAACAAACACAAACCAAATATGTGTTTTTATTTGTTTTCCGCAGAAGTCTATAAGCAAATGCTTTATAGGTTCCTTACTAAGATAGAGATTTTATAACCCAAAATCAAGAGAAAGTTTTGTTTTGATATTGAGTTTTACTATAATTTTGAAGGTAATCGTAAAATATGTAGCTTTTTAAGCGATAAAGTATATTTTGTACATTAGTTTTTAACTTTTGCAGAAAGTATGTTGCGATTAGTTTTAAGATTTTATTGGAATTTATTAGTTATGTTAATTTTGTTGAGTTTGGATAGTTGTAAGTTTTGGTGCAAAAATTTCGATTCCACTTATGCCAAGATGGACTGCTGCCCTACGCAAAAGACCGTCCGGAAATAAAACAGAACAATTTCTTCCGTTCATTTTTGCAAAATAAAGAACTTTTTTTGCACGGTCAAGCAAATTTTTCGGCTTAGCATTTTCATCAGCTGTAATAAGACATGCGCCAAGACTGATTGTAACAGAAAGGGCTTGTCCATTTACTTTTATTTCTGTCTTGCTTACAATTTCTCTAAGTCTTTCTGCAAGAGTCATAAGGCTTGTAGCGTCCGTTTCTGGAACTAAAACGGCAAATTCGTCACCACCGAACCTGCATAAACAATCTTCTTTTCTAAGCACAACACTCATTGCTGCAGAAATTGTAATAAGAAGCTTATCGCCCGCAAGATGCCCCCATTTTTCATTGAATTTTCTGAAAAAATCAATATCAATCATAATCAAGCCTGCCGTATGGTTGTAACGGCCTACTATTGCAGTCGTTTCTTCGAGTTTGTTTATAAAATAGTCGTAAGTATAAAGTCCTGTTTTGGGGTCTGTAAGATAAATTTTGTAATGCATATCATTTTGAATCATTACGGAAAGAATACTGAACATATGCGTTATATAATCAATTTCAGCACTCGTATAATTGTTTCTTGTTAGTTTTTCGCTGAAAATGGCAAAACCGTAAATGCCGTCAATGCCTTTTAAGGGAAAAACTAACAATGGCTTCATATCAAGGAAATCTTGTGTAAAATTTTCAAGCGGTATTATTTCCGTAATTCTATCAAACTCATTATCATTATTTCCATTGTCAAAATATTTATGTAAAGATTTATAATTTTCATCGTCAATGCGATCTGAAACTCTTCCTATGTTTTTGTAGCAATATTGAAGAATTGAATTTTCTCTTGGGGGATGAATTATAAACGCCATAAATTGCGGTAAAAAGTAATCGAGGAATTTTGTGCTTATAAATTCAAACATACTATCTGCACTTGTAATAAGCAAAAGTGCTGCACTGTCGTCTATAAGTCTATGTAACTGGCGATTTTCATGTTGTAATTCTTTGTTTTTTTCAAGTATTCCGGAACTATTTAGCGAATTAAATTGAGCAAGAAAATCATTTGTAATCTGTTCTGTCATATTCTCCTCGTTTTTCATTCTTGTTACATTATATCATAGCTTTATAATTTTTCCAAAAATTTTTTACTGAGTGGAACAAACAAAGTCAAACGAAATGCAAATAGAATTTTGTTTTATGATATTTCATCCAAAGTGATATTAACAGCTTTGAACAATATGATTCAAATTAAGAATATTCAAATTTATGTAAAACAATCAGATACAGAATTTTATCGCATAATCCAAATTTGGTATCGCAATGATGATTTTGTCAAAAATGTTTCTGGCAGAATTAAATATTTAGCAGGAATTATATCTTGTGTATGTTTTAAAATATAATTGTAATTAAAATTAGACGAGTATCTTTTGACACCATGCAAACGCGCCTGCTCTGGCGTATATGCTGTAATTGGGTATACAGATATTTCTGAAAATCCGTTTCCGTAATTTGTTATTAACGGAATCAAAGACACATTGCTAAATTGAGCATCGCCTGTATCTAAGTTTTTTTCAAGTGTCATTGTTAAAAGACCGCCGATTACACGTTGCCCTTCGTTTTGGCTTGAAATAAAATTCCCCAAAGAATATGCTACAAGAACAAGTCTGCCATCTTTTGCGCGTAGTTCTTCTATTGTTTGCAAAACATGAGGATGGGTACCAATTATAATGTCTGCACCCCAATCTGCAAGTTTTTGCGCCATTTCAATTTGGTTTTTATTCGGTGTTGTTTTGTATTCTTCGCCCCAGTGTGCAGATACAACAACAAGGTCGCTTTTTTCTTTTGCAGCTTTTATCATTTTTTTAATTTGGGCTTCGTCTTCTGTAGTTCCAATTTTCAAACTTGATTTTGCATTCAAACTAAGACCGTTTAGAGATGAAGTAAAAGCAACAAATCCGAGTTTAATGTTGTTTTTTTCAATTATGCGCACTGTGTTCATATCGTCTTTGTCGAAAAAGCCGCCGGACACGACAATTTGTTCTTTTGTTTTCCAATAATTTAAAGAATCTCTTAGCCCTGCTTCGTCTTTATCCAACATATGATTGTTAGCAATAGAAATCATGTTGAATCCTGATTCTACTATAAAATCGCCCACTTCTCTTGGCGAGCAAAATCTTGGATATGTAGATGGTTCAAAAGATGGAGCAACAAGAGTTTCTTGATTTATAAAAGCAAAATCTGCATTATTAACAAACGGTAGTAACTCTTTATATGCGTTTGAAAAAATATAATTTGGACTGTTTTTTGCTTTTGTTTCCGAATCGCTCGTTTTAGCTCTTGTTTCTGCTTGTTTATAAATCGGTAAATGAATAAGATTGTCGCCCACAGCTACAAAACTTGCACTTACAATACGAGGTTCCGGTTCTTTTGTTTTTCCTGTTTTTGATGTTGCATTTGATACAGGTTCAGTTTCAGGAATTGAATTCTTTTTAGAAATTCCCTTATTCGTTTGGCATGAGGTTAAAAAAAATGCAGCGATAAAAATAGCAATCAAATATTTTATGTAAGTCATTTGTACAAAATATCCTATTATGGATATTTAATTTTTGCAAGCCGATTGTCTACAATTGTGCAATTGTGCAATTGTTTGCAAAATCTTACTTTTGGGTATATTTCGTTTCTTTTGGAAATAAAATAGTTATACAAGTTCCTTTTTCCAGACCATCGCTTTTAGCATAAATTTGAGCACCGAGATTTCTTGCTAATGTTTTTGCAATCGCAAGTCCCAAACCGGAACCGCCTGTTCTGTGGTTTCTTGATTCATCGGTTCGGTAAAGTCGCTCGAAAATGTGCGGCAAATCTTTTTTTGCAATTCCATTTCCTTTGTCTATAACAGAAAGGGATTGTTCTTCTTCGTTAAACAACAATGTAACTTTTGCTGGAGCGGGGCTGTAAAATATGCTATTTGTTATAAGAATTCGCAATATTTGTGTCAAAATATCAGGATTTGTAAAAAGAACAGTTTCTTCTAAACATTCTATTGAAAACGAAACTTCCGGCGAAACAAGTTTTAAATCATTTACAATTTTATTTAACAAGTAGTTAATTTTAATAAGAAGTTTTTCCGGCGGAGCTTGTCGTTCACTTCTTGAAAGAAGCAGCAAATTTTCCACAAGCGACTGCATGGATTTTGTTTCCGAATAAAGTGTTTCTAGCGAAGAATCAAGTATATCCGTATCGGTTTTCCCCCAGCGTCTAAGCAAATCAAGATGGCCTAAAAGAACAGCAAGCGGAGTTCTTAATTCATGTGAAACATCAGATGTAAATCGGCGTTCGCGATTAAAATCTTGTTGAAGTCTTGCAAATAAAAGATTAAATGTTTTTGCAAGTTCTTGTAGTTCATCTTTTGAATTAGGTTCAGGAATTCTTTTATCAAGTTGAGATGCGCTTATTTCATTTGCCGTGCGCGTTATATCTGCAACAGGCTGAAGCATTCGTGAAGAAAGAAATTTTGCTGTAACAAAAGAAATAAGAAGCAATGGAATTGCAAAAAAAAGCATAACAATCGGAAGTTTTGTAAGAAGTTTGTCTATGCTATCTACTTCCATATTCAGTGATGTTTGAATATTCAAAGAACCGGCTGGAATTGAAAGGTACAAAATATTCAAATCGCCGTCTGTGTAATAATTTTTTTCCAAATGTCTAACAGGCTGCATATATTCCGTTATAGGAAGAAGCGGCAAATAAGGATCGTTTGAGCCTAAAAAAATGGGAACATTATCATCTGCAATATAATAAATCGTGTATGAAACATAATATGGAATTCTAGCTTGCCGCACGTGCCTGTCTACAATATCAAAACTGTTTTGAAGATTTTGCCATCTTGTTGTTTTATCATTTGAAAGTCTTATTGCAAGCTTTACAAGCTCCGATTGTGTTTCAAAATTTTTAAATTCATGCGATATGCGTATTGTATTTTCTAACAGTTCATCGGATTTTTGATTGAGCACAGCTGTTTTCAATGTGTTTGTTATTAAATATGTAGAAAGTGCAACGAAAAAAAACGTAAGAATTCCGAATATAAGGGCTATTCTTGTTGAAATAGATAATCTTATGTCTTTAGGAAAGATTCTTCTAAACATTAAAAGGTTTTTCGGATTGTATATCCTGCCCCTCGAACTGTTGTTATGTAAGAAACATTAAAAACTTCGTCAATTTTAGTTCTTAAATATCGAACATAAACATCAACGGAATTTTCATCTATGTAATGGTCTTCGCCCCAAACTTCATTGATTATATCTGTGCGTGAAAGAACTTCACCTTGATGACTTAAAAGACATTTCAAAAGTAGGAATTCTGTTTTAGTAAGTGGTACTAAAGTCTGATCCATAAACACTTCGTAACTTGCCGGATTCAGTTTGAGTCTGTCAAAAGTAATAACAGACATTTCCGAAGAAGTTTCTTGTTTAGCAGAACGGCGCAAAACAGATCTAATGCGAGCAAGGAGTTCTTCAATTGCAAAAGGTTTTGAAATATAATCGTCTGCACCTGCGTCAAGGCCTGTAACTTTATCAAAAGTTTCTCCCCTTGCCGTAACGAGCAAAACAGGAATTTGCGATAACTTCCGTATTCGACGCAAAACTTCAATACCGTTTAGTTCTGGCAACATAATATCAAGAAGAATAATCGAAAACGGTTCTTGGGATTCGTCTTTTAAGCTGTTTTCAAAAATACTAATTGCTTCTCTTCCTGTTTGTGCTATAGTTACCGTATAACCTTCGTGTTCCAGCTCTAGCTTTTCAAAACTTGCAATATTTGGTTCATCTTCAACTATAAGAATATTCACTTTTGCTCCATAAATTATTGGTATGTTACGCCAAATTCGAGATTTTCAATTGAACGGTCGTCTGATTTTATTCCATCATAAGCATAGGCGTTTATTTTTTCAATAAGAACTACGAGTTCCTTTGTATTATCAATATCAATTTCAATAATTTTGCTTAATGGAATAAAAATGTGAACTTCGTTGCCAACACGATTAAATTTAATTAAGACTGAAGAATCAAGCGGAACATCATTTATTTTTATTGTTGAAGGTGCTATAGAATTCGGGTTAATTGGAATATTAAATGTAATTATAATAATAAGCGAATCTTCCGTTTGCTTTATTAATTTTTTTTCTATTGAAAGTTGTCGTTGTTGTGTTTCTGCCAAATCATCTGATAATATTCTCTGTCCTCTATGAGAATTAACGGGAATCGGCATTTTTTGCGAAAATTTCGGCTGCGCATCAACTAGTTGCATCGTTAAACAAAAACATATAAAAAAGAGAAAAGTCGAAGATTTATACATTAAACATTTTAGTCTAAACATCCAGAATGAGTATATACCGTATTGAAATAACAGTACATTAAAATTTAATAAAATCTAAATATTTTTTATAATGGAGTTTTAATCTTATTTTAATGTACAGCCATAGAAGCAGGTATATACTGTGAACCATAGAGAATGATATGCTATGCATAAAGAAAGATATGCATAAAATGCAAACGGTTTTAGGCTGAATTGAATGGTTTTTAGAGGACGACTAAAAAAACATCCAATTCAGTCATTTTAAGTTTTAGTTTGGGAGTTTTTATGAATAAAAAAATAATTTTAACTATAGCTGCTTTTTTTATATTAGCAGTTTCTATTAGTGCGCAACCTGTTCATCGCCGTCATAAACCAAGAGTTCCTCCGAGCTCTTCGCGAATATTGACCCCAAAAACTCATCCTAGACCTTATTCAAGGCCTTATCCACATACCTACTTCTATTTTCGATATTCATCAGCTCCGGTAGTTTATTCTAGAAGACCTGCTACAGTATATAGAAGTTACAGATACGTTTATCGCGATCCGGCACCAATAAGACGCGATTTGCCTTTAACCAGACTAGAAAAATGTGAATATGTGTATGAATATGATTGTTCAATAAGAGGAACAGTCGAGGCTATAGATCCTACAAGGGGTACTTTGGTTGTAAACTCTGACGGCGAAACACTTATAGTTGCAGCTTCTGCTTCAACAAGATTGTTCAAAGATAAAAAATCTCCTTATGACTACAAGGATAATACAAGAAGTGTTGTAAGCATTGGTATCGGCGATATTCGCAAAGGAGATTTTGTTGGAATTAGCGTTGCTAATGATGGAGATATAACCTTAAATGCTTCTATTGTTCATGTTTTTGATTTAACAGAATAAAAAAGCATAAAAATAATAAAAATGCAGGTTTTGCAATTAAAATTATGTTGCAATCTGAAAATTATTTTGCAAAACCTGCAAGTTGTTATTATATAAAGTTTAACAACGTTTAATTAAACAGTATTTAGATTAGCCAATATAAAAATGTTGTTTAATCTAAATGCTGTAAGCATATGTCTTACGACATTTAAAGTGAATGGTTGCATTGCGATGTAACTTTTTTGCTTGATTGTTCTCCTTTTCCTCCTTACTTTCTTGCTTTTTGGAGGAATGCGGATTTTGGTCTGCATTCCTCCTTTCTTTTTTCCGATAAAAGTTAAAACGACTTTTAAGACTATTCGCTTGTCGTTAAAACATTTCAAAACAAACAATAGAGGTTTTAGATGAACGTATTTCAATCAATTTGCTTAGGACTTTTGCAAGGAATAACTGAATTTTTACCAGTTTCTAGCTCCGGTCATCTCGCTGTTGTCCAGCATTTTTTTAATCTTGAAGATATTCCGCTTATTTTTGATATATGTCTTCATGTTGCAACTTTATTTGCAGTTCTTCTTTTTTTTAGAAATACAATTTTTGAATTAATAGCTGCTTTTATTAGAATGATTATCAGAAAGCCACTACCTGATGATAAACCAAAACAGATGATGATTTTCTCGATTATTGTTGCTACCGTTATAACAGGATTGATTGGTGTGTTTTTTAGCGGATACGTGAAAAATCTTTCGATAAAATTTGTTTGCGCAGGTTTTATTATAACAGGTCTTTTACTTATTCTTGCAACTTTTATCGATAAAAAGAATAAAAATGCTGAAACTACTCCCAAAAAACCATTAACCATAATGAACGGCGTATGGTGCGGTCTTGCACAAGGACTCGGTACATTGCCCGGAATTTCTCGTTCTGGCAGCACTATTTCCGGAGCACTTTTATCTGGAATAGACAGACAAACCGCTGGTGAATATTCATTTTTGTTATCAATTCCGGCTATTTTAGGTGCTTTTTTGCTTGAACTTAGAGATTTAGACAAATTATTAACTGTTGTTCCTATTTCAAGTCTTGCACTTGGCTGTATATGTGCGTTTGTATCTGGCTTGGGTGCGCTTTTTCTTTTGATGAAATTAATAAAGCATGGAAAATTAGGCTTTTTTGCAATTTATTTAATTCCACTTGGAATAATCGGATTGTTTTTGTTCTAGCGATATTTGTTAAAATTTAATCTTTGTTGTCTGTGCTTAAGTTGTTGCTTTCTAAAATCGGTTTTGTCCCCATTATTTCTTGCACAACTTGGCGCACGGTTTTGTTGTAATAAAGATAGCCGTACAAAGATGTTGCTGAAAGAACTTTTCTACCGTAATCTCTTGTTTCATTAAAAGGGATTGTTTCTAAAAATAAATCGATCGGCAAATTTTCTGAAGCACGTTGCCAGCGCCGAACTCGTGTTATTCCACCGTTGTATGCAAAAAGTGCCATGATAATTGAATTGTTTAAACGCTCCGTTAAGTTGTTCAAATAATATGCGCCGAAATTCACATTTGTTTGAGCATCTTTTAAATCGTATTCCGTGATTTTAAGTTTTTTTGCAATATCTTTTGCAGTATCGTCCATTAATTGTGCAAGTCCTGTTGCACCAACTCTTGACGCGATTGTTTTATCAAAATAACTTTCAGTCCGTATGAGTCCAAAAAGGACATATTCGTTTACGCCGAATGTTGTTGATGCATTTTTTACCTCTTGTAAATAAGGGCGCGGATAAAGAAGATATAACATTTCTCTTGTTAAAGGTGCATCAGTGCGCCGAACAGCATAGCTTATAATACTCAACGCATCGTAATGCAACGTGCAATCTTTTTCAGCAGCTTTGCTGAATAATTTAGAAAGAATCGAGGCGCATTCTATGCTTATATTCTGATAATGAGCTACATATGTTTTATATGCTTCTTCAAAAAGCGCGTGATTTGCATAACCTAATACGAGAGATTCCAATTCTTTATTGCTTTCAAGCTTTTGTAAGTTTTCCGTTTCGATATTTTCTTCTACGGGAATACCTAGCTGTTCTGCGGCTAAAAATCTGTAATAAAGTGAAGTATGATTTCCATTGTAAGCATGTTCATAACATATTTGAGCTGCTTGCAAACGACTTAAATCTTTAAATGGATTTTTTGCCATTTCTTCTTCGATTAATCTGCCGCTTATGTAAGCATATTGTGTTTGCGAATTTGTGTCTGCATAATGATTTATAATCATATATGATTCTACAAAATCGTTCCAATAACGCCCTTGCAATAAATCTGCTGCAAAATCACGAAGAAAATCCTCAAAATATTCAGGGTCTTGCCAAGTTTTTGCATATGTTTTAAGCGCATTTTTTGCTGTTTCAAGCGAAACTGTTTTAGCGGTTTTAAGATAATACCACAAAGCATTATCGTACTTTGCTGAATTTGTAGCATTATTCATTGACAAAATAAATGCATTTAATGCTGCATCGTAGTTTTTTTCATTTACAGAAAACTGTGCGCTGTAAAACCATGCTAAAAATTTTAAATCCGGATCTGTTGTTTTTTCTGCAATTTCTCTAAATGTTGCCGAACCTACTTTTGCAGGAATTCCGCCGAAAAGTTGCGCTTTACCAAAGTCTGAAAAAACTTGGCTTGTAAAATTTTCCGGAGAATAAGGCAGCTTTTCTAACATTTTTAATGCTTCTTTATATTTTCGGTTTTTTACTGTTATGCGAAATTTTAATAATTCTGCAATTATTTTGGGATTTTTACCGTTTGTAATTTGTACAAAATCCGATTCTTCCTGCAAAAGAGATTCCCATTCAGTAAAGAAAGCTTCATGCTCATTTGAAATCGCCCAGTTGTTTACCCATAGCGAAAAATATTCGACAAATTCCGGATTTTTCGTTTTAAAAAGGCAGAGAAGTTGTAGTTTTGTCTTTTTATTTTGAGCTTCGATGTTTAAGCGTGTTCGTCGTTTTTGAGATTCTGTTTTTGCTTTTTGTTCTTCCGGCGGAAATGCAAAATCCGTAAGTTTTGGAAGCGGACATTCTTTTAATGCTTTTTCATAATCTTTTTGGTTGTAATATTCTTGGAGAAGATAAAAATTTGAATCTCGCTGTTCGGGATAATTTTCCGCAAAATATTTTGCAGCTGCTTCTTTTTCTTGAGACGAGCCGAGTGTGCAGAGTTTTCTTGCGCATTCTTGTGCAATTTGGGCTGAAGCATATGTTTTTCCGTGTTGCAAAAGCTTGATAGCTTTTTCCGTTTCGTTAATTTGCAAAAGGTGGATAGCTGTAAAATAACAAGAATCTGGTTCTATAGAAGAAGCAAGTTCCGACGGCTTTGATGTAAATTCTCTAAGAGATTCTGCATCTGAATTGTTAATAATTTTCAACAATTCTTCTTGTTTTTCAGTTGAGATTTGCTCTTTGCAGGATACACATACAGTGCTTGCTATAAAAAGCAAGAACACCGATAAAACAAAACAAATAAATCGCATTAAAATCACTGTGGCGGAATCTTTATCCATGTTCCCGACAGGATAAAATCCGGATTTTTGATATTATTTGCATTTGCAATTTTATTATACATCCATGGATTTTTGTAAAAAGTATCTGCAATATCCCATAGAGTATCGCCCCATTTGATTTGGTAGTCTTTTGTATCTTTTGCCGAAACAGTTTTTGATATAGGAGCAGGAACAACAACAGGTGCATCAATAATTACTATTGAATTTTCTCTTGCAGAAACAGAAGAACTAATGCGATCTATTAAAGCGGCATCAACAGGTTCTGCTTTTTCCGTAACAACTGTAACAGGTTGATATTTTACGGCAGGCGCTTTGTCTACAACGAGCGGTTGCAGCTGTTGCTTGTCTTTAGAATTTGAAACCCAAATAAAAATGCAAGAAAGTATTGAAACAATTGCACAAATCAAACAAATAACAAGAACAATTGAAATCTTTGGTTTTCCTGCATTTGGGTCTAAAAAGTCAAAATCTGAAAAACCGCCAGGTGCGGCCTGTTCAGCAAACAAATCAGGCACTTCTTCGTCTATGTCCGGGTTTTCGGATTTATCATCATAATCATTTTCGTCGGCTAGCTCCGAATCCATAGCTGTTTCTACAAGTGCTTCATATGTTTTATCATATAAAGAGTCGTCTGCAAAAGCATCATCATCAACACTCGTTTTCGCATATAAAGACGAATCGCTCAAATCAAAATTTAAATCATCATCCGGGGCTTCATCTTCAAAATCAGTGTTTTGTTCGTCTGCGATTAAAACAGATTCCGAAAAATCAAAATCGTCTAAATCGGAAAGGTCTAAAGCTTCACTTGATTCTGATAAGCTTGTATCAAATGGTGCTGTTTCATCATAAATACTTAAATCATTTTCGTTTGAGCTTGTACCGATTGTAACAAGCGAAACGGCAGTGTTTGTAGAGCTGCCGCTTTCTTGGTCATAAACATGAGCGGAAAGCTCGTCATTTTCATCTAATTCAACAACAAAGTCTAAATTTACAGCCTGCTTTTCTTGGGGTATTAAACCGTCTATAATGAGCGTATCAACATATTCCGCATCGGAAAAGCTTTCATCTGATGCACAAAAAAGTTTTATTTGTGCTACGGTCTGATTGTCGCTGGCAGTTGTAATTTGCAAGCGTTTTTTCGCGGGATTTCCCCTGGTGAGAATTGGATAGAAAGTTCCATCGGCCTGTTTTATTCCGATAATATTTTTGCTCATAATATATCGTATATCGTATTATGGTATGGGTTTCTTGTCAACGCAGTTTCCATTTCTTGACAGGTTTGAAATGTATCAGCATAATAAGAAATATGATTTTTCCAATGCTCATTTCTATAATTGTTATAGGTCTTGCATTTTTGCTGATTATGAATTTTTCTTATGAAAAAAAGAAAATCGATCGTCCAGCTAAAAAACGAGATAGGCAATCAATTTTACGAGAAGCAAATCGTAAACTTGCACAAGATCCTCACAATCCGCGTGCACTTAAATTATTGGCTGATTTGCATTTCAGCGAAGCTGCTTGGGATAAAGCTTTTACGTTGTATAATTTGATGTTAGATATTTCTGCTGCGCATTCTGAAATTGATATTGTTACAACAGGACTTCGATATGGAATTTGCGCTATCAAAATGGAAAATGCCGCAGACGCTTTTAAAGGATTAGTTCTTGCTCATAAACTTGATCAAAGTAATGCGGAAGTTACTTATTATTTAGGACAAGCATTTTATATGAACGGCGACTATGAAAAAGCTGCGCCGTTTTTTAAACATACGCTTATAGCTTTTCCGTCAAATATGGAAGTTTATCGCTTTTTAGGACTGACTTTAGCAAAAAGTCGCAAATACAGAGAATCATTAGCATACTTAAAACAATCAATTGATAACAATCCCGAAGATAAAGAAGTTCTTTTCTTTTTAGCGGAATCTTTTGCAGAAACAAACGCTATAGAACGCTCGCTTAAAATCTTTTCTCATCTTAGGCCGGATCCTGTATATGGTGCAAAGTCTTGTCTGCAAGCCGGAATTCTTCATACAAATACAAATGCGCTTGACAAAGCATTACAAGATTTTGAAATAGGTCTAAAACATGAAAATGTGCCCGTTGAGATTGCTGCTGAAATGCGTTACAGAATGGCGAATGTTTATATAAAAAAGCAAAACATCAGCGAAGCTATTGAGCTTTTAAAGAAAATTCAAGAAATACATCCAACATACAAAGATACCGCTTCGCTTATTAATCAATATCAGGAACTAAATCAAAATAAAAATCTTCAAATCTACTTAATAGCTAACAGCAGCGATTTTATTCTTTTGTGTAAGCAAATAGTTTCAGCATATTTTCCAAAATCTATTGCCAGAATTCTTGATATTTCTTCATCGCTTGAAGGTGCAGAAATTCTTGCCGAAATAGAAACATTAAAATGGACTGACGTTGTTCTTTTCCGTTTTTACCGAACAACAAGCACTGTAGGCGAACTTTATATCAGAGATTTCCACGCAAAAATAAGAGATACTAAAGCAGGGCGCGGCATTTGTTTTTCGGCAGGAACCTTCAGCGATGAATCTCGCAAATTTATTGATGGACGTCCTATTGATTTGATTGACCGCATAGAGCTGAACAAATTTTTAAGTGATATAAACCAAGTTCAAACAAATAACATTTCTTAAAAAACGCCTCTAAACAACTTTACCAGTACATAACAATCTCGCTATTTTTCCGCTATTTTTTCCTATTGACTTTGATAAATATTTTTTAGAAACTAAAAGAAAAATATATGTTTCTTTTTTAGCTGAATTGTTATAGAATAGTTGTGAACTTAAAGCAACTTGAAGATTTTTTTAGTAGAGCAACAACTTGGATTCCGTTTTTTAAGTGAATTGTAAAATCACTGCAAAAACGTAACCAAAAATGTGCTTATGAGTTTAAATCGTGCAGATTGTCTAAAATCTGCGGTATAGACATATTTTATTAATTCTGAACTAAACAGGAGGGATTTTATGAAAAAGGTTGCATGTATATTATGTATTCTTTTCTTTGCTGCTACTCTTTTTGCTTTGCAGAATGGAGACACTGTATATGTTTCAGTAAAAAAAGCTACTATCAAGGCCGGTACCGGACATTTTGACAAAGTTGTTGCACAGGCAGTTTATGGTGATGAACTTATTGTTGATAAAGCAAGCAATAAATTTCATCGTGTACACAAAGCAAGCGACCCATCTGTTTCCGGCTGGATTCCTGCAGCAAGCGTTACTACAAAAAAAATAGTAACAAGCGCGAAAAACAAACAAGTTTCTGCATCTGCCGATGAAATAGCACTTGCTGGCAAAGGTTTCTCGGAGCAGGTTGAAGATGAATATAAAACATCAAACAAAAAACTTGATTATGCAAGTGTTGATAAACTTGAAGCTTTCCAAATATCAGAAGAGTCGTTAAAATCGTTCATCGAAGACGGTGAGCTTTATGGGGCTGAATAATGAATAAAAAACTAACTGCGATTGTTGTTGCTTTAATTTTATTTCAAAGCATTTGTTTTGCACAAAAATCTCCTTTTAAAAACTTAAAAGAAAAGATACAGCTTGATCAAAAAACAAGAGAAAGCGCGAAAAAAACTTCAGAGGCGTTAGGAAAGGCTCAGGAAGATATTTCTCCTGAAGAAGAATATTACATTGGTCGAGCTGTTGCTGCAAGATTATTATCTCAATACAAACCATTAAAAAATGAAAAGCTTCAAACTTATTTGAATAAAATATGTTATACGCTTGTAATAAATTCAAACAAGCCGGATGTTTTCAACGGTTACCGTGTAATGGTTCTTGATTCAGATGAAGCAAATGCTTTTGCAACGCCGGGTGGGCATATTTTAGTTACAAAAGGGCTTATAAAATGCACCGAAAATGAAGATGCTCTCGCCGCAGTAATTGCTCACGAAATAGCGCACATTCAACTTCAACATGCTGTAAAAGCTATTAAATCAAAACGCACTCGAGCTGCTCTTACTTCGGCTGCAAAAACAACAACTTATGCACTTGGAAGTGATGCTTTAAATGAAATGGTAGATTCATTTGATGAAAATATCGGAGAAATTGTAAGCACAATGACAACGGCAGGTTATTCTAAACAGCAGGAATTTGATGCAGACAATACGGCTTTAAAACTGCTTGAAGGAGCCGGTTATGATCCGCACGGTCTTGAAATGATGCTTAAAATGTTGCAAAAAAACAAATCATCAAAAGGCGGAATGTATTCGACTCATCCGTCTCCGGAAAGCCGTTTAAACAATGTAACCATGCGCTTAGGCAAATATCAATATGTTTCAAATCAAGATGTTCGCCTGTCGCGCTATAATGCTGCTGTTTCAGGTTTATGAAATTTCTAAATCGCAAATTTATACACACTATAATTATTTCACTTGGTGTAACTTTAATTTCGGTGCTTGCATTAGTATTAAATATTCTTTCTTATCCCGAAAACAAAGTTTATGATTCGATGATGCGTGTTACTGCTGAAAAAACTGCGCCATCAGACGAGATAATGATTATTTTGCTTGACCAAGAAAGCATAGATTGGGGACAGAAAAAATTCGGCTGGAACTGGCCATGGCCTAGAAAAGCATATGCAGATATTGTGCGTTATTTAGCGGACGGCGGAGCAGATTCTTGTGCATTTGATGTTATGTTTACAGAACCATCTGTGTACGGAGAAGACGATGATTTAAATTTTTCGCAAGCTGCAGAACAATTTACCGGAATTATACACACCGTTTTTTTAAGTGAACAATACGGAAACACTAACGATTGGCCACTCGGAGTTGAAACGCCAATATTTGAGTTGGAAGGATTTGATGAAGAAAACTTAAAAAACACTTATCCTTCTTTGCCTGCATTATTTCCAATAAAACCGTTGCGAGAAACCGCTGGCGGGCTAGGCAACATTAGAAGCACTTCTGATAAAGATGGCATAATGCGCCGGAATAATCTGTTCTATATCGTGAATGGTCGCCCCGTACCTTCTTTGGGAATTGAATCGTTACTTGTTAGAGAGGGTAAAAACGAAAAACTTATATATGATTCAAAAAGCAAAACCGTTTCTTTTCGCAATCAATTAATACCTGTTGACTCTGAATATAAGCCGCTTTTACGATTTCGCGGCGAACTTGATAGATATATTCCGTATAACGCAATGCAAATTTTGCAAAGCTATTACAATTTGCAAGAAGGCAAAGAACCTCTTATAGAACCTGAGAATTTTTCCGGGAAATATGTTTTTTTCGGATTTTATGCACCAGGTCTTTTTGATGTTTGCGCAACACCTATTTCTACATTATATCCTGGAGTTGGTGTTCATATAACAACTCTTGATAATTATTTGCAAGATGATTTTATTACCAAATCTTCTTTTTTGTGGAATATTGGGTTCTTTTTTATAGCATCGCTACTTGGCGCATTATCATTGATTGTTGCAAACAAATTGCCTTTTGTTAGAAAATTTCCACTTCCTTTTTCTTTGTTGATTGTTGTACTGCTTACAGGTGGTGTTTTTGCAACGGCTTTATCTTTGTTTGTTAGTGGATTATGGATTCCTTCACTTTCAGCGGCAAGCACTCTTGTTTTTAGTTATTTAATATCTGTTCTTGTTGATTATGCGTTGGAAGGACGCCAGAAAAAGTATATAAAATCAGCTTTTAAACAGTATTTAAGTCCTGTTGTAATTGATGAACTTATAGCTCACCCCGAACGCTTAAAATTAGGCGGCGAGAGAAAAGAGATAAGCATTTTCTTTTCTGATTTACAAGGATTTACAAGTATTTCTGAAAAATTAGATCCGGAAGAACTTACTGCTTTTCTTAACGATTATCTTTCAGCAATGTCGGACGTAATTCTTGAATCAGGCGGAACTATCGACAAATACGAAGGCGATGCGATAATCGCATTTTGGAATGCACCAACTGAACAAAAAGATCATCCGAAACGAGCTTTAGAAGCTGCAATGAAATGCCAAAGTGTGTTGCAGCAAATGCGTCCGGAACTCTCTTTGCGTGTTAATTCCGACGTTTATATGCGTATTGGATTAAATACAGGTGTCGCTGTTGTTGGAAATATGGGCTCGCACAATCGGTTTGATTATACGATGCTTGGAGATTCCGTTAATCTTGCAGCTCGTCTTGAAGGTCAAAACAAGCAGTTTGGAACTTACACAATATGTACAGAAGCTATGAAAAACGCAGCAGAGGCTGCTGGAACGACCGTCCACTTTAGAGAACTTGCAAAAATGGCTGTTGTAGGAAAAAAAGAAGCTGTTCGCATTTTTCAGCCGCTAAATATTGATGAATATACTGCAATGAAAGATACACTACCAATATTTGAAGCTGCACTTTCTCTGTTTTACAAAGGTTCGCTTGATAAAGCTCTTGAAGCTTTTGAAAAGATTCGCACTCAAGATTGTGTTGCTCAAGCTTATTGTGATAAATGCAAATCATTGTTGTCTTCTAATCTTGACGACTGGTCTTTGGGCGTGTGGGTTGCAACTATGAAATAATAGCGTTTTGCGACAGAGATTATATCGCAGATTTTGGGTTACTTTTTTAGTTCATTTAATAGTTTTGAAACCGCGGAAATTATACCTTCATAGTCAAAAATATCAGTTGCTGTTTTAATAGCTTTTATATACAAAGAATGTGGCTCTTGCCAAAAAAATTTAGCAAGCTCATCAAGACAATCTTCTATTGCTATTATGTCTGTGTTTTGAGCACGATCTAAGATAAATGTCGCTTTTCGTTCTAATAACTCGATATTTCCTGGCTCCAGATTTTCAAAAATATTCAAATCTTCAACAGAAACAAGATACTCTTTTATATTGTCTGTAAGCTGCGAAAGTTGGAGCAAAAAAGCTGTAATATTTGTTTGAATATAAGCAGTATTTATATGTTTGCCGGCATCTTCCATGCGCAATGCAAAAGCTGCAAAATCTTCTGCGCCAATATTTGCGGCAGCACCTTTTAGTGCATGTGCATAAATTGAAAAAAGATGCCAGTCTTGATTATCAATTGCATATTGTAATTGTTGAATTTTGTTTGAAGAATCAATAGCAAATGTTGTAAGAATATCATGATATGCATTTAAATCATCACCTGCAAACGAAAGCCCGACTTTGTAATTTATATCAGCAATAAATAGCTTATCTTCTGACAAAGGTTCATCTGTATGCTTTTTCTTGAAAATCTTTATTTCCGGCAGCCAGTTTTGCAAAATTGCATTAAGCCGTTCAGGTTCAATCGGCTTTGCAAGAAAATCGTTCATTCCTTCTGCAATAAACATTTCTTTCACGCCGCTTATTGCGTTAGCCGTCAATGCAATAATTGGAACGTCGCCGTTTTCTGTGTTGAGATTGCGAATTGCATGAGTTGCATCAATCCCATCCATTTCCGGCATCATATGGTCCATAAAAACAAGATCGTATATATTTTCTTTTATTTTATTTATAGCTTCAAACCCTGATTGAGCAGCATCTGCTTCTATATCATGGCTTCTTAAAAGACCTATAGCAACTTTTATATTTACAACATTATCGTCTACAACTAAAATTTTTGCGTCCGGTGCACTTACTTTATAATCATGTTCAACAGAAAGCTTAGCAGATGATTGCGGCACAAAACCTAACATAAGGACTTGCGCAAGTTGAATACAGTTGAGCGGCATCGGTACAATCTGCAAATTATTATCATACTGAAAATCGCTTGAGCCTTCTGCTAAAACTGCAAATTTAATATTGATTTTTTTCTGTTTTGCAAAAACAAAAAGCTTTCTATAATAAATGGAAGAAATAAGCACAAAATCAAAATTACTGTGTCCGTCTGACAGAGGTTTGCTTAGTTGCGATTTAAATTCTTCAGGTTCTTTTGTATGAACATATTTTAGCTTTAATTCACCTAAAATCTTTTTAATGTTTTCTGCATAATTTTTGCGCGGCTCGTAAACAAGCACAGTTTTAGTATTTTTGCCGGAAAGTGCGACTAACGGTGCTTCATTTTCAATTTCTTGCTTAATTGTTGCTGTAAATACGGAACCTTTGCCATATTCACTTTGAACAGAAATTGAACCATTCATCATTTCGCAAAGCTGTTTTGTAATAGAAAGACCAAGTCCTGTTCCTACAATATTGCGGTTGCGTTTTGTATCAACTCTTGAAAAAAGCTCAAAAAGATTCGAGAAATTTTCATTCTTTATTCCAATACCGGAATCTTCAACGCAAAATTTAAGCTGAATGGATTTGCCTTCCACCTCGCCTGAAATATCAAGCTTTATAAATCCTTCTCTTGTATATTTTACAGCATTTCCAAGAACATTGATGAGTATTTGCTTTATTCTGTTTTCATCGCCGATAAGCTTGTGCGGCAACGACGGATCTATGTTAACAAAAAACGCAAGTCCTTTGGCTGTTGTACGCATTTTGATTAATGTGAGCACATCGTTGATAAGTGCACCAAAATCATACGAAATCGAAACTAAATCCAAGCGTCCTGATTCAATCTTTGAAATATCAAGAATATCATCAATGATACCCAAAAGACTTCTTGTCGCCGTATTTATATCTTGCGCATACTCCTTTATAAGAGGTGGAGTTTTTTCAAGCAAAATCAATTCTGACATACCAAGAATCGCATTCATAGGCGTTCTTATTTCGTGGCTCATGTTTGCAAGAAAATTAGATTTTGCTTTTGTTGCTTGCAATGCCAATTCTTTTGCTTCAATTAAGGATGAAGATGTTTCTTCTTGGATAATTTGTGCAGCAAAAATACGAGCACCTGTTGCAAGAACCGCTTCTTCATCTGAAGAAAATACTCGCTCTTTGTGGCAATAGTCGTAGCACATAAATCCCCAAAATTCATCTTGGAAAACAAGCGGAACAACTAATGTAGAAAGAATTTCAAGCGGTCGATATAATTTTTGTGGAACTGTAGTTGTTGAAAAATTTTCGTTTTTTATACCCTCTTTTTCAAGCTTGCTTTTCCATAAACGCAACACATTTGTTTTGTCTTCAAAAATTTCCGGAAGCGGTGGCGTGTTAAACAATGATGTTCTTGACGATTGCCATAATACAATACGGGTACATGTATCAAATTGATCGTTTCCTTTTTGCCAATTGTTACGCCATATATGAACCCGATCAAGGTCGAGCTGTTCACCGATTTTTTTTAGCCCTGTTTTAAGACGGTCGTAAAAACATATTTGCGAAACTGCTGTTAATTCCCTTGTTATTTCAGTTACAGTCAAAAGAAGTAAATCACGCTCGGCGATTTTTCGTATGCTTTCTTGCTGGAAAATATATGCAAGAATCATATGTCCACAAGTGTTTACAATATTTTCTTGCCCCGCAGAAAAAAAACGTTCGTTTCGGCAATCACTTACACCGATATATCCCCAATATTCTTTTCCGAGAACTATTTGGATTGTAAGCTGTGAGCGAACGCGCTGCTCAAGAAGACTCTCGTATCCGCGCGGCTTATCTTTGGCAACTCTTACATTTGTAATCAATTGGTCTGGTTTCATGTTGTTTTCAACATCTTCCCGCGAAATCTGCTTTTTATTAATAAGCCCTTGTGGATTTTCCGGCGCATCAGCAGACTCCCAGTAATATTTTAACGAAAGCCAGTAGCCGTTTTCACAGTCTTCCGTTTTTTGCCAGATGAAAATCCTGTCCGCTTCAACAGATTCACCAATAATATGCAATGCGCTATAAATGCGCTCATCAAATTCTGTTCCATCGTTTTCTGTCAAAACTTTTGTAACTTCATTGCTTGTTTCAACTATTTTATCTCTTTTCTGTTTTGCCAAAAAATTATCATGTTTTATAATATGGTCAAGAAACATATATGCACATGTATTCAAGATGTTTTCTTCATTGCGCGTAAAAAGCCTTTCGCTGTGGCAATTATCAAAACCGATAAATCCCCAGTACTGATCATTCAAAAAAAACTGAACGACAAGAAGCGAAAGAACATTATCTTGAAGACTATCCTCCCAGCCTCTTGGTTTGTCTGAAATTCGAGCATTTAAAAACCGCTGATCCGGCTGTTTTTTGATTGCAATTTCTTCTGCGCTTATAAATCTGTCGCTCCGGTTTTTAGGCGGAACATTTGCCGACTCCCATAAAAAAATCTGTTCAACAAAACAACCGCCGTTTTCTTCTCGCACATTTTGATATACATATACTCTGTCTACACCAACAGATTCTCCAACAACACGGAGTGCCTCATTCATTCTCTGTTCAAAGCTGATTTCGGAATTAAAAATATTTGTAACATCGTTTGTTGTTCGTAAAATTTTATCTCTATGAGCTTGTTGTTGGTCAAAAATTTCTTTGCTGAAATCGGTTTCTTGTTTATTAATCTGAAAATACGCACCTATAACAATACGAAAAATTTCCGAAAGAATTGTACAATCATCTTGAGAAAAGCTTTGAATACTTCTCTCTCTTAAAAGACCAAATCCCAAAAATTCAGTATGTCGGATAAAAGGGAATATCGTATCTGTATTATCCAAAGGCAAGCATTCAAGTTTTTTTGAAACAATCTTAGAAAGATTTTTTTGAAAAATAGAATTAAAATCAATATTTTGTTTTCTATCTGCACCAGACGATATTTTGAACTGGCAGAAATATGAGTTGTTCTCCGGAATTATAGCCCAAATCTCTACATCTTTCGCATTTGTTGCAATAGATATGGATTTTAATGCTTTATTTATAACTGCTTGGTCTTGTTTGACAGTTGTATCAATAAGGCTGGATATATGTTTGAGAAGCTGAATTGTAGAATCCATAGGAGAATTTTGTGTAGTCATAAATTTTTATAATGCCTTTTTTGACTGAATAACATATCTTTGCAGAATATATACAATATCATAAATAAAAGGTTTTGTCTTAGAAATATTTCTTTTCCTTGTAAATTTTACAGACTTAACTTATTAACGTATTTTGTTTATACCAAAAGTTTTATATCTCAACACACTAAAAGCTGCAACACAAATCTTAGACAAATGCAACGATATTTGTTGTGAACGATTTCACAGGAAAATATTGAAATTTATTGACTCTTTTTTTTCGCAATGATAAGATTTTTTCAGAAAAGTTGTGAAAACATTCACATTGGTTTTACATTGACCGTTTTATCGGAAGTTTAAGTCTTGGGTGTTGCGATGGAACAAAAAATTTCAAAACCGGCAAGAGAAAGATTAATCCGCCTTGCTAGATTACTAGAGCAGTTTGAAAAATCCGGCAAGACAACAGTTTCGTCTGCTGAAATTCAAAATCGCACAGGCTGGACAAGTTTTACCATAAGACGAGATGTTTCAATGCTTGGAGTGCGCTGTGCAAATACTACCGGCTACAATGTTTCTTTGTTGAAAAAAACAATCCGCAACACGCTTTCATTAGGTAAAGCCGAAAAACGCTGTTGCATTGTAGGGCTTGGACGCTTGGGCGAAGCACTTGCTGGATTTTCCGGTTTTGCAAATTCGTCTTTTGTTATAGTGGCGGGTTTTGATTCTAATGTTAACAGAACAGAAACTTTGCGCGCCCCTTTTCCGCTTTATTCTACATCAAAGATGGAGCAAGTTATTGCGAATGAAAAAATTGAATATGCAATTCTTGCTGTTCCGGAAACTGTGGCAGAACAAATATCATTAAGGCTTTCTGTATGTGGAATACGCGGAATTGTTAATTATACTACTGCGATTTTGCACTTGCCTGAAACAACCGCAGTTGAAAACCTGTCGGTTATAGATGCACTTCAAAATTTGTCGTGCAAATAGCTTTGTAATGTGCCGGTTCGCCGGTTCAAATAAGAAGATTAAAAATCTTCAAAATATTCTCCGCACTAATATGCGGTTTTTTATAGGAGTTAAATTAAAATGGCAAGAGTGTTTAATTTTAGTGCGGGGCCTTCAGCCTTGCCTGAAGAGGTTTTGAAAGAATGCGCTGCAGAAATGCTTGACTGCAATGGAACAGGTCAGAGTGTAATGGAAATGAGCCACCGCTCAAAAGCCTTTGAACCGATTATTGAAGATGCAGAAGCAATGGTTCGAAAAATGATGAATGTTCCTGCTAATTACAAAATTTTGTTTCTTCAAGGAGGTGCATCTACGCAATTTGCAATGGTTCCCCTTAATCTTGGAATACGAACAGGAAAAGCAGCTTACATTAAAACTGGTGTATGGGCAAAAAAAGCAGAAGCAGAAGCCAAAAAACTCGGTCTTCAAGTAACAACTTTAGCTTCAAGCGAGGATAAAAACTTCTCATATATTCCCCGAGTTGAAAAAATTACAGGCGATTACGACTATGTTCACATTACACTGAACAACACAATTATGGGAACTCATTATGAATACATTCCAGATACAGGAAATATTCCCCTTGTTGCGGATATTTCATCTTGTATTTTGAGCGAACCGCTTGATGTTTCAAAATTTGCTCTTCTTTATGCAGGTGCGCAGAAAAACCTTGCTCCGGCCGGTGTAACGCTCGTAATTATTCGCGAAGATTTAATTACAGAAAATCCTCGAGCAGGAACGCCAACAATGCTCTCATACAAAACACATGCAGACGAAGATTCAATGTTTAACACGCCACCATGTTACACAATTTATGTTCTTGGTAAAGTTATGCACTGGATTGAAAAAAACGGTGGAGCTGAAGGCATGAAAAAGCGTAATTATGAAAAAGCAAATATGCTTTACGATTATCTTGATAAATCGAACTTCTATCATGCAACTGTAGAAAAAGGAAGCCGCTCTATTATGAATATTCCGTTTCTTACAAAATATTCTACCGGTGCAACGGACGAAGCAAGTCTTGCAAAAGAAAAAGAAATCAATGATGCTTTTGTAAAAGGCGCTGCTGCTGCAGGACTTGTAAATTTGAAAGGACATCGCCTTGTTGGTGGAATGCGTGCATCTATTTATAATGCAATGACTTTAGACGGCGTTAAAGCTCTTATAAAATATATGGACGAATTTGCAGCTAAAAATAACTGATAAAATATCTGTTTATGCAAAATTATAAATTAATTTATTTTGGAGGATAAAATGTTTAAAATACAAACTTTAAATAAAATTTCAGCTTCAGGGTTGGAAAAATTTCCGCGAGACGATTATGAAATTGCATCAGAAATTATTAATCCGGACGCAATTTTGCTTCGTTCAGCTGATATGCATTCAATGGAATTACCTTCATCTGTAAAAGCTGTTGCCCGCGCAGGTGCTGGAACAAACAATATACCAATTCCTGCTATGACAGAAAAAGGTATTGTGGTTTTTAATACACCGGGCGCAAATGCAAACGCTGTAAAAGAACTTGTAATTGCAGCTCTCCTTTTTTCCAGCCGCCCTGTGCACAAAGCTGCTGAATGGGTAAAAACACTTGCGGATAAAGGAGATGAAATCCCCGACCTTGCAGAAAAAGGCAAAAGCCAGTTTGTAGGTCCTGAAATTAAGGGAAAAACACTCGGAGTTATCGGCTTGGGTGCGATTGGTGCAATGGTTGCAAATGTTGCTATTGGGCTTGAAATGGACGTAATCGGCTATGATCCGTTTATTTCTGTTGATGCAGCATGGAGCTTGAGCCGCGCTGTTCATAAAGCAGAAAGTCTTGATTCTTTGCTTTCAAAAGCTGATTACATTTCACTTCATGTGCCGCAAACAAATGATACAAAAGGCTTTATTAATGCAGATCGCCTTTCAATTATGAAAAAAGGTGTTCGTATTTTGAACTTTGCGCGCGGCGGACTTGTTGTAAATAAAGATATTCTTGTTGCAATAGATACTGGAAAAGTTGAATGTTACACATGCGATTTTGCAGACGAAGAATTGCTCAAAAACGATAAAGTTATTTGCCTTCCACATCTTGGAGCTTCTACACCTGAAGCAGAAGATAACTGTGCGTTCATGGCTGTTGCTCAGTTGCGCGATTTTCTTGAAAACGGAAATATCATTAATTCTGTGAATTTTCCGAAATGTAAAATGGACGAGCCGGTTCCGGCAAATGGAACACGAATCTGTATTGCAAACAAAAACATTCCTAATATGGTTGGTCAAATTACAACAGTCCTAGCTGCTGCAAAATGTAACATTGCAGCAATGGTCAATCAAAACCGTGCAGACGTAGCTTATAACATTATTGATGTCGAAAATGCTATTGATAATTCAGTTGCAGAAAAACTAAAAGCTATTTCAGGCGTAATTTCCGTTCGTTTTATTACTGCATAAGGCTTAGTGGATTTTTTCTGGGGAAAAGCTCAAGGTTAAAAACTTGAGCTTTTTATTTAAAGCTTGATCTTGAAAGCGGAGACCCGATCCAAACACCTTCGCTTCCTAGATAGTCTTGTTTAAGACCTTCTATTAAAAACTGCACGCTATCAACTGTTTGAAAAGCTGTTGCTGTGTAGACAATTTGGATAAGTTGTCCTATATAACCTTCAACACCGTATTTGTTCCACTGAAAAGCATCATTAAAACTAAGATATGCAACTTTATTTTTTACAGTTGCAGAAAGCAGTACAGTACCTTCCGGTATTAATGAAATATATCCTTTTGATTCTTCTTCTATGTTTGTTCCCGCAAGAAGTGTTTGCAAAGAAGCTGTTAGCGGAGAATTTGTAGCAGGAATTAAACGAGCTGTTTCTTTTCTTATTAGGTTTCCGGAACTGTCAATGTACATAAAATAAAGCGCAACATCTCGCTTTTCAGATTCTGCTTGTACAGCTTGCTCCAAATTTTCTGAATCTTTTTGAGCTGCATTTTCAAAAGCAGATGAAACTTGTGCATCTGGCTGCAATAATTGTCCGGAATTTTCTGTGAATACGGGTGCAGTTTCTTCATTTCCTGTTGTTTCAGAAACAGTTGTAATATCAATGGAAAAAATATCTTCAACAGGCTGCAACGGGCGAGCAACATTATCGGATGTTGCAGATTCTTGAACTGCAAATTCAATTTCGGTTTTTAATTCAACTTCTTTTGATTCTTCTGTTTTTTTATTAGCTTCTTTTCCGGGCGAACCAAAAACAGATTCAACAAATTGCGTTTCTTTGAGAACTTCTTTTATACGTTCAAGATTCATTGCAAAAACAGTAAGAATAATTGTACCGAAAACAACGCAGAATAAAGCGACAGACGAATTATTTTTATCAGACATAGTGCGTAAGAGTATAATACAAATTAATTTAAAGGAAAACTCCTTTCTTGTAATTTGTAAAAACTTGTTTCTGCCTGTTTGACAGTCATCGTCTGCGCTGATATATTCTTATATATGAAGATTTTGCAAGGCATATCCGCTTCCGCTGGTATTGGTTCCGGCGCTGTTTTTATTGTTCCGGAATCAGAACAGACGGCTGTTGATAAAAAGTCCATTTCTAAAAATGAAGTTGAGTCTCAATGGGAACGTTTTTTGCAAGCGGTTGAGCAAGTAAAAAATGATTTTAATGTAATTACAAGCTCAAAAAACAAAGAACAAGTTGCAATTTTTGAAACATACATGGCAATGATTGAAGATTCTGTTTTTCAAGACCAAATCAAAAAAGCACATCAATCAAGCTTGCTAAACATTGAATATGTTGTTTATGAACAATATCAACAAATGGCAGACACAATGCGCAAAACAGGCGATGATTATTTAAGTCAACGCGCTGATGATATATGTGATGTTTTTGGGCGTGTTGTCAATGTTTTGCTTAACAAAAAACACTTTGATATAGAATCTTTGCCGAAAAAATCTGTTGTTGTTGCTAAAATGATGATGCCTACAGATGCGGTAATGCTGGAAAAACGAAATGTTGCAGCCGTTGTTCTTGAAGAAGGCGGTGTAAACAGCCATTTTGCTATTTTGGCGCGAAATTACGGGATTCCTGCTGTTGTCGGCGCAAAAAATATCCTTGATAATGTTTCCGATGGAGATAAAGCTATTGTTGACGGAGATACTGGTTCTGTTATAATAAATCCGGACAAAGCAAAATTAGTTCAGCATGAAAAAGACAAAATCATAAAAGAAAAACAAAAAAAAGAGCTTGCTGCTTTTAAAACAGCACAAGCTAAAACAAGCGACGGCACAAAATTCGATATTTATGCTAACATAGGCACACCAGAAGAAGCTTTGGTTGCAGCGCAAGAAGGTGCCGATGGAATAGGTCTTTTCCGCACTGAATTTTTGTTTATGAATGCGAACAAAATTCTTTCAGAAGATGAACAGTTTAATGTTTATTCAAAAGTGCTAAAAACAATGGGCAAAAAACCTGTAACAATACGCACTTTAGATGCAGGTGCTGATAAAATTGTTCCTATTGAAGAAATTTCCGAAGCAGACGAAACAAATCCGCTGCTTGGTTGGCGTGCAATTCGTATTAGTCTTGCAAGAGTGGATTTATTTAAAACGCAGCTTCGCGCTTTGTTTCGTGCAAGCGTTTATGGCAACTTGCGCATAATGTTTCCGCTTGTTTGTACAATTGAAGAACTTGAAAAAGCACTTGAAATTGTAAAAGAAGTCAAAGCCGAATTAAAGACTGAAAAATGCAAATTTTCAGATAATATTGAAATAGGAATTATGATAGAAACGGCGGCATCAGCTATTATTTCCGACTTTTTTGCTGAAAAAGCTGATTTCTTTTCAGTTGGAACAAATGATTTGACGCAGTATTCCATTGGAGTTGACCGCGACAATACAAAAGTATCTTATCTTTTTGATGAAATGCATCCTGCCATAATTAGAATGATTTGGCAGACTGTAAAAAATGCTGATGCGCAAAAAATTTCAATTTCAGTTTGTGGCGAAATGGCTTCCAGACCGGAAGGAATCGCCGTTTTAGCAGGAATTGGAGTTCGTAATTTCAGCATGAGTGCGAGCAAAATTAATGCGGCAAAAGAACTTTTGTCAAAACATTCAATAAAGGAATTTGAGCTTCTTGCTGAAAAAGCATTAAAAACTCCATCTGCTTCGGCAATTAAAAAATTGGCAGAAACATTAATTAACTCAACAGCTTCTCTGCACAAATAATTTTTGTCCGTCGGACTTCGCCCTAAATGAAAGGACTTTAACATATGATAGAAAGTAATGAAATTCTTGAATCTCTTGAATCTAAAGAAAGACCAAGAATTTTTGATGAAACAAAAAAATACAAGAATCTACCAAAAGTTGTAATTGCCGGTCGTCCGAATGTAGGAAAATCTACTCTTTTTAATAGGCTTTTGCAAAAACGTCGTGCAATAACAGATTCAACACCGGGCGTTACAAGAGATCCGATTGAAGAAGACTGTTTTATAAACGGACATCCCGTCCGTCTTATAGACACTGGCGGTTTTAAGCTTGAACGCAAAATCGGTACAGCTGAAGCGATTCTTGATGAACTTGTTGTTGAAAAAACTCTTGATTCGCTCAAAAGTGCCGATTTGATTTTGCTCCTGCTTGAAGCCGGTACAATTACGGCAGAAGATGAAGAATTTATCGCATTGCTTAGACCTTACTGGAATAAAGTTATAGCTGCTGTAAACAAAACGGAAGGTGGCAGACGAGAAGAAGAAGCGTACAATTTTTATCAATATGGTTTTGATGAACTTATTTTTATAAGTGCTGAACATGGAGATAGAATCGAAGATCTTTCCGAAATGATTGTAAAAAAACTTGATTTTTCTAAAGTTAAAGAGGGTGAAGAAGAAAAGCGCATCCGCATTGCTATTATCGGAAAACCAAACACAGGAAAATCTACTCTTGCAAACAGACTCACTCACAGCACAGCTTCAATTGTAAGCGATTATGCAGGAACAACCCGAGATTTTGTAGAAAGCGATTTTGACTATCGTGATAAGAAGTTTCATATTATTGATACCGCCGGTATTCGCAAAAAATCAAAAGTACATGAAAATATTGAATATTATTCTGTAAATAGAGCTATAAAATCTTTAGATAATGCAGACATAGTATTTCACATAATTGACGCACAAGAAGGTCTTGCAGAACAGGACAAAAAAATTGTATCTCTTGCTTACGAGCGCGGACTTGGCGTAATTTTTGTACTGAACAAATGGGACACACAAGAGCAAGGGCGCAAAGCTTTTAAAGCTGCTGAACAGAACATGAAAATTATGTTTGGTCAGATGAGTTATGCGCCGGTTGTAGCTTTATCCGCACTTGAGGGCAAGGGCATAAAAGACCTTCTTAATACAGCACTCGAAGTTTATGAACAGCTTACTCGCAGCATTGAAACAGGCATTCTAAACACAGCATTAAACGACTGGGTTCAGACTTATCCGCCGCCAGCAAGTAAAAGTAGCCAATTTAAAGTCCGCTACATTGTTCAAACAAGCGTAAATCCTGTTAGTTTTTTGCTGTTTTGCACGCGTCCTGAAGTTGTTTCTCAATCTTATTTGACTTTCTTAAAAAATCGCATTAGAAATGATTTAGGTTACGATAAAATCCCCATTCAACTTGAACTTAAAGCAAGTCGCAAAAAATGGGAAGCTTATACGAAAAACCGTAATAATTCACGAGGCTGAAATATGGCAACAATGACGATTGGCGAAGTAGAGCAGCTCACCGGCGTAAAAGCTCATGTGCTTCGCTATTGGGAAGAGCATATTCCATTTCTTTCGCCACAAAAAGACGGCTTTGGTAGGCGTTTTTATTCTTCTCGTGATATTCAACTGATTTTACGCTTAAAATATTTGGTTGTTGACCGCAAATTTACAGTAGGAGGAGCAGCCGAACAACTTATTCGAGAAAGTGTAGAATCAGATAATTCAACCCTAAAAGCAGATATAAATCAGTTAAAAAATGAGCTTATTGATTTATATGTAAAAGTAAAAGCACAAAAGGAATAATAAATCTTTGAAGAATAACGAAGAAGTGCCGTTTTATGCGACAGTAGCAAAAAAATCCGCTAAGAAAAAAGTTTCAAGTGAAAAAAACAAAACCGTCCAAAATTCACAGTCAAATTTTGAGTGCAACCTTAAAACGGAACATTCTTCACAGACAAAAAATTCAAATAAAAATTCTATAGAGGAAAAAAGCAATTTTATTCCTCAACAAAAAACGAAAACATTTGAATCGAAAAGCTACTATTATAAAGTTGTATCAAATCTTTTTATGCCATTATCCAAAGAAACAGAGGTTTTAATAAACAAATTTGATGATATTATTCAGAGTGTAAACCCTCTTAATAGTCGTCAGCTTTGTTCGCTTCCTAATAAAATTAGAGAACTTTCGCATGACCTTACAGATACAAGAAAAAGCCGCAGACTAGGTTATATGAATAGCAAAGAAAATCTTTCGGCATATGTCCGCTATTTTTCATGGTGGAATTTATACAGGCTTTGCAGCATTTTTGAATCATTGAATGCTGATTATTTTTCATTTTTGAAAGATGACGACGTTATTTTAGACATAGGTTCCGGCCCTCTAACAGCAGTAATTGCTCTTTGGATTTCTCGCCCTGAGCTTAGAAAAAGAAAAATTAATATCATCGCTACAGATTTGTCGCATGGTGCACTTTCACTTGGGGAAGAACTTTATCTTGCCGTTGTGGCTCGTTCTTGTTCAGAAAAAGAAACAGCGTGGCGAATCACTCGAATAAAAGGTGCTTTCGGCATAGAAATAAGGCAAAAAGCGTCATTTGTCATTTGCGCCAATATGTTTAATGAACTTGTACATGATTCAAAAAAAACAATTCGTGTTGATAATTTCAAAACATCCGTATCTGGCGATATTTCCATCATCAATGCAAAAAACAAAGCGAAGCCTACTCTAAAATCAAACGAGATGTCAAATGCTTTTTATGGAAATTCACTTATTGAAGAAAATGTAGAAAATTGCAAAAAAAAATTATTATCGTATGTTGATAAAAATGCTGTTTTTTTTGTAGCTGAACCGGGAGTGCCTTTTGGCGGCAGATTTATTTCTATTCTTAGAAGCAAATTTATTCAAGATAAATTTGCTGTTGATTTTCCATGTACTCATATTAATAATTGTGTTTTTTCCGGTGCAAAAAATGAAAAATGGTGTCATTTTGTGCGAGATACAAGCGATGCGCCTAAAAGTCTTTTAAAATGCTCCGAGTCAGCCGGATTGCCAAAAGATAGAGCTTCCATTTCGTTTTTATTTGCAAATTCATTTGTAAATTCAGCTGAAACTGCTAGCGATAAAAACAGCAAAAAAACAACAAAAGATAATCTTGCTGTTCGTGTTGTTTCCGATGAGATTTTGCTGCCGTTTAATATGCGCGGGCGTTATGGTTGTAGTAAATGGGGTGCTATACTTTTGACTTATAAATCAGCTAAAAATATAAAGTCTGGTTCTCTTGTACAAATTAATATTAATGAATCTCAAAAAACTTTTTTGCAAAAAGACAAAAAAACAGGGTTTTTAACAATAGAACTAAACTAAATCTTTTTTTATAAACTATATAACTAAAAAAACGAAACAGATATTTTTAATTATCTGTTTCGTTTTCAGTTTCAGTCTAAAGATAGTTTTCTAATAAAATATTATTAGGCAGACAAATTTTTGCAGTTGCTAATATTTTATTCAAATAACGAATGAATCTCTTTCGCATAAATTTTTTGGATTTTATATCGCATTATTTCTTGCTTTGCAGAAAGTTCAACGCCGACTTCAAATGGTTTTTCAAGCAACACAAATCTGCTTATTCTTTCAAACAATTTAAAGCCGCTTTTTGCATTTACAAGATTTTTAATTTCTGTATCATATTTTTTTAGAATTTCCGAATTTGTCAAAAGTTCTTTATATGAGTTACTTTCAATATGATTTTCTTCCGCAAAACTCAAAAGTTCTTCTTTATTCGGAACAATTAACGCCGCAATATAGCGTTGGTCTTGGCCGTTGCTATCTTGTCCGATAACAACTGCCTGCGAAACATACTGCGATTCTGCAATACGCATTTCGATTGGTAGCGGTTCAATGTTTTCGCCGCCTCTCAAAACTATTGTGTCTTTTTTGCGTCCTCTAAGAGTAATTTCGCCGTCAAGCGTAATTATTGCTAAGTCGCCTGTATCAAACCAACCGTCTTTATCTATTGCTTTTGCTGTAAGTTCAGGTTTTTTGTAATAACCTTGCATTACAATGCCACCTCTTACATGCAGCAAGCCTTTCTTACCGGGCGGCAACTGTTTGCCGTTTTCATCAACAACACGAACTTCTGCACCTCTAATTGGTTTCCCGACTGTGCCGAAAATCGGGCGGCTGAAAGGACGAACAGAAACAACAGGAGCTGTTTCTGTAAGGCCATATCCTTCAACAACTTTTATTCCAATAGCCCAGAAAAATTCATCTACAGCAGGAGGCATTGCACCGCCGCCGGAAACACCAGCCTTAAATGCGTTGCCAAGTTTTTTATGAATCTTTTTAAATACAAGTTTTGTGCCAAGAAGTTTAAGCGGCAAAAGCAAAATATACGGAATAATAAGCAAAATCCAAAAAAGCACAATCGGCTGTTTTCTAAATCTTGCAGTTTTGTTAAAAAGCAGACGGTCAATTTTTGAAAAAAGGATTGCTGTTTTTACAAAAAAATTGAATAAAATAAGTGTAATGCCGCCTGTTTTGCGCATTGTGCGTAAAATGCCATCGTAAATTGCTTCAAAAACACGTGGAACACCCGGCATTATTTGTGGATTTAATTTTACAAAATCTGCAAGCAAAATGCTTCCAATCGGTTTTGAATAACAAACTGCAGCACCGGCAAAAAGAACAACATATTCGCAAAGTCGCTCAAAAGCATGCCAAACAGGCAAAACACAAATAGCTTTTTCGCCTGTATAAATATCTATTCTTTCCGGAAGTTCGTCTAATTGTGTGAGAAAATTGCCATGCGTGAGAACAACACCCTTTGGTTCTCCTGTTGTTCCAGATGTAAAAATAATTGTAGCAATATCATCCCAAGTGCCTTTTTCAATTTCAGCTTCTACAGCGTTAGGATTCTCCGTCCGCCAGATTTTTCCGGCTTTAATCAACTCTTCATAACTATACAATACAATGCCACTTTCCACACAACCTTGCTGAATCTCGTCTGTGGGTTGTTCAATAATAATAAGAGTTGTTATTAAAGGTAGTTTTTGCTTTAAATTTAAGATTTTCTTTATTTGAGCTTGATTTTCTGCGATTACGGTTTTACATTCAGCAAAATCAAGAATATATGCCAAATCATGTTCTGTAGCATCGCAACCGCGCGGCACATCAATAGCACCAATAGACAAAAGTCCCATATCTGAAATTGCCCACTCTTGTCTATTATCGCAAATTAAGCCGATATGCTCCCCTCTGATTATTCCAATAGATAAAAGACCTGCACCAAAATTAAGTGCCGTTTGAAAATAATCCTTGTACAATGTCGGAATAAATTCTTCGTTTTCATTTTTGCTGTAATGTGATGCAACATCAGGATTTTCTTCTGCAATGCGTTTGAGCAGTTTGGGTAATGTTTGATCCATAGATTTTCCCGGTTTTCTATATTTCTGTGAATATGCGCAAAGAAATACCTGCGCATATTTTTTTCATGAACAAAGAACAAGAGCTTTAAATTTTGTTATTCAGATTTGAAAACTTAGATGCAAAACAAAATCTTTATGTATAAATGACAGATTGTTCATGTTGTGTCATTTTGGACTTTCTAATTATAACGCGAGATTTAAAAAAAAACAACACGATTGTTACGCGTTGTTTTAATTGTTATAAACAGAACAATTCTTTGATGTTAAAATTTTTTGCCCAAAATAAGGCGAGCAATTACAATTACGAGGCACGTTCCCAAAATACTAATAATCAGTGAAACGATAAGCCCGCCTCCAATATTCAAAGTTCTTGCAATTGCAGCACCAAGAAAAGAACCGATAATTCCAAGCAGACAATTTATCCAAAAACTATGCTTGCTTTTCATTAAAAGACCTGCAAGCCATCCTACTAGAGCACCAACTAAAATTGTAATAATTAATGAAACTAATGAAATCATATAATTCACCTCGTAAAAATTATTTACAGATATTTATATAAATATCTTACAAAATCGATTATATCACGATTTTTGATTGCGGTGTAAAACAGATTGCAATTCGCACATCTTTATCGAGCCAAATATGTTGTATTCGTTTTGCGCATAATTTCCGCCGCCGCAAAATCTTATATATCTTTGCATTGCCTTACAATATCTATAATCATATCGCCGTATCTTTCTGCTTTTACTTCGCCTATGCCGTAGATGTACGTCAGCTGAGAATGCACGACCGGTTTTTTGGCTGCAATATCTTCAAGCGTTTTATCGCCGAAAATAACATACGGAGGAACCGATGCTTCCTGCGCAAGTTTTTTACGCATTTTTTTTAATTCTTCTAAAATAGCGAAACCTGTTATGTCTGTTCGGTCTAGAACCGCTTTGCGTGAGCTTTTGTGCGTAGAATTACTGTTTGCCTTTAATGAATTTTGTTGCGCCTCAACGTGAGCCACAAAAGGAAGATATACTTTGCCTCTATCTTTTAACGTGTCTTTTGCATCATTTGTCAAACTAAGCACTTGATAATCCGAACTCTTTTTTAAAAAACCTTCTTCTATTAATAAGCGCACAAGTTCATGCCAATCTTGTTTTGAGTATTCCGTGCCGATTCCAAAAACAGAAAGGTTTTGATGTCCATAATCTAAAATTCGCTTTTGTCTTGAGCCCAAAAGCACATCTATTACATATGTTGCACCAAATTTTTCGCCGGTACGAAGAATTGCAGAAAGGAGTTTTTGAACAGGGATTGTAACATCTGTTTTAATGCTTTCGATGTTATCGCCGGAAGCACAAATGTCGCAGCAATTTTCTGCATCTTTTGGCTCGATAATTTCGCTAATTTCACCAAAGTGAGCAAGAAGAACTGAGCGACGGCAGGTTCGGCTTTGAGCAAATGATACTATTGATTCAAGCTGTTTTTCCGCAGCATCAAGCTCTGTGCCTGTTTTTTCTTGCATAAAAAACCGAATTTTGTTTGTGTCGCCTCGACTGTAAAGCAAAAGTGCATGTGCATTTTCTCCATCACGTCCTGCTCGTCCAATTTCTTGGTAATATTGTTCCAAAGATTTCGGTAAATCATAATGAATTACAAATCGAACATTCGGCTTGTTTATTCCCATTCCGAATGCAACTGTCGCCACAATAATAGGAACTTCATCTTGAACAAAAAGCCGCTGATTTTTGGTTCTTTCAAAATCAGAAAGTCCTGCATGATAAGGCAATGTATTATAATCTTGTTCCTGCAAAAATTCCGTAAGTTCATCAGCTTGCTTGCGCGAAAAACAATAGATTATTCCGCTTTCGCCATCATGTTCTTTTAGAAATTCCAGAACAAGCTCATCTGCTTTTGAAAGCTTAAATTTGGTCGGTTTTTTTAACAAGCGCTGAATGTTCTGAGTTGAGCCTGTTTTTAATTTGACTTCAAGAAAAATATTCGGTCTGTTGAAGCTTGAAATAAATTCGTTAAATCCGAATGGTGAATGTTTTGAACCAAGTTTTAAGCTGCGTTTAATATCGTTTCGTACAGTCTTTGTCGCTGTTGCGGTAAGAGCAAGACAAACAGCTTCGGGATGTTGCAAACGTATAGACGAAATCATTCTATATTCTGGTCTAAAATCGTGCCCCCATTCTGAAATACAGTGAGCTTCGTCAATAGTAATTAGTGAAATATGCACATTTTTCAGCAACTGAAGCATTCGTTCTGTAACCAAAGTTTCCGGTGCGCAATAAATTAATTTGACTTTGCCGGTACGCACAAGCGAAATATTTATAGCATATTGGTCTAAAGATAATGAACTGTTCAGAAAAATTGCTTCAATTCCTGCTGCTTCAAGTTGAGAAACTTGATCTTGCATTAAAGATATAAGCGGCGAAACAACGATTGTAACGCCCTTAAATACAAGAGATGGAATTTGACAGCATAAAGATTTTCCGACTCCTGTAGGCATTACAGCTAATGTGTCGTTGTTTGAAAGCACCGATTCAATTACTTGAAGCTGACCTGGACGAAAGCTTGTGTAACCGAAATGCTTTTTGAGCAATGTTTTTAAGGATTTTTCAGAAAAATTCCTGTGCATTTTTTAAGGGTAGTTTATTTATTAAATCTTGTCAAAGAAAAGGAGAACAATGTTTTACTTGCATACCAGTGTATTAAGTGTTTTTCTTTTGAATATATTGCACTTATTACGGTTTTTTGTCATACTCTCCTGCATGATGTCGATATACAAAACTTTTTCAAAAAAAATGATGAAAGCTGCAGTAAATCGCAACTTCTTGAAATTTTTGCTTTATATTTTTGTTTTTGCTTTTCTTACATTAACTATCATCACAAAATTGCAGCCGGTTTTTTCATCAAAAAATGCAAATGAAATTATTCCCCTAGAACCGGCTGTGGAAGTTGCTCCAGCTGTAGATCCTGCTGATTTTCAGAGAATTGCAGTAGGTCATGCAAAAAAAACGGACATTGGCCTTTCTCTTTATCGTGATGAATCTTCAAAAGCTGATGTTGTATGGTTTTATACTCATGTAACTGGCAGCGAAACAGTAACACAAGCAATTCTTACAAATGCAGACAAAAACAATATTCCTCTTTCTCTTGCATTTGCGCTCGCTTATGTAGAAAGCCGCTATAAAACCCGCGCTGTTAATTATAACAAAAATTCAACGATAGACCGTGGGCTTTTCCAGCTGAACAGCTCATCGTTTTCAAAGCTTTCGGAAGAAGAATGCTTTAACCCTGAAATTAATGCAAAATACGGGCTTACTCACTTGCGCTTTTGTTTTGATACAGCCGGAAACGAAGTTGCAGCACTTGCTATGTACAACGCAGGAACTGTAAAAGTTAAATCCGGCTCAACACCGCAGATGACACTAAATTATGTTTCAAAGATTATGGATTACCGTGATGGACTTGACTCTTTGTTTGAACAAGAAATTGTTGCAAAAATTGAAAACAAGCAGTTTGTTCATGTTGCAGTTTTAAAATAATCAATTTATGGATAGCTTTTCTACATTTTATGAATCTTGCCTTCTCTGTCCGCGCCGTTGTGCATCAAACAGAAATAGCGGGGAAAAAGGTTTTTGTGCCGAAACATCAAAACTAAAGATAGCATGGGCAGGTCTTCATTTTGGAGAAGAGCCATTTATAACAGGAATCGGCGGTTCCGGAACAATTTTTATAACAGGTTGCAACCTAAAATGTGCATTTTGCCAGAACTATCAAATCTCGCAAAACGGAATGGGAGTGCCTGTTAATTCTAAGGATTTTATAGCTATTTGCATTGCTTTACAAACAGCCGGCGCAGAAAACATTAATATCGTAACAGGTAGTCATGCTGTTGGAACTCTCGCACCTTTTTTAAGACTTGCAAAAGCTGCCGGATTAACAATTCCTATATGCTGGAATTGTTCCGCTTATGAATCAGTTGAAACTCTTGAACTTTTATCAGATGTTGTTGATATATGGCTACCGGATTTAAAAACTCTTAATCCTCTTATAAGTGAAGCTGTTTTTGATGCGAAAGATTATCCGCAAGTTGCAAAAAAAGCTATTAAATGGATGATTAAGCATACAAAAACAGAATTCGATTCAATTTTTGACAAAAATGGTAAAAACCAAAAAAAAATGCTTTCCGGCGTAATAATCAGACATTTAGCTTTGCCAGGGCGCATCGAAGATTCGATTCTTGTTTTGGATTGGTTTAAATCAAACGCAGACCAAAAAGCTTTTCTGTCGTTGATGAGTCAATATACACCAGTTCCTTTTGAAGAGAAAGAAATGCAAAAAAGACAAAAAGCTTTAAGTGCTTTTCAAAACCGTTTTATGGAACAATCTGAGTTTGAAAAATTGCAAGAATTAATAAATTCTTTTGAAATTGAAAATGGTTTTTATCAAGAGCTTGTGCAAGACAGCGAGTGGCTTCCCGATTTTAGCCGCATTCAGCCGTTCTCTTCTGAATTGGCAAAACCAATTTGGCACTGGTCAAATCCATCAAAAATTATGTGCTAAACCGCTTTAGCAAATTATACGTTAGAAAAACATCTTTACCTTTATAAAACTTTTCGTTCAACAAGAGTACTCATAATCGAAGAAAGAACATCAATAGGAATATCTTCAGCTTCCGCATTTACAACATTGTTGATTTCTACCCAGTCCTTCTGCGGAAAATTTCGATCTGCTTCTAACTCGCCATTAATAAGAGCGATAACATTTGCGAGCCAGTCTATATTGCTTTTTTGAGGCTCGTCTTCAAGGTTTTTGCTTTGCAAAATATATGTTTGTTCCCAATATTCTGCTAAAGGTTCTGCAATGTTTTCTAATCCTCTGAAGTAAGAAACAAAAAGTTTTTTAACTGCGCGACAAGCCCTAAGTCCGTCATAATTTTCATTATTATCAGCTCGTTCATGCTTTAGACAACGTTGCACGTCCGCATAAAATTTTCCTAAATCTATCATGTGTTGATACTATCGAATTTTTCAATACGTTCATAGTGTTTTTATCAAAATTTTAACCTGCGCAAATAAGCTCAAAAAAATAAACAACTCTTTTTAATACAAGGGTTTTGCATATTTAACACAATTAAAAAGAGATAAATAATTTGAAAATGGGCGCAAAAATGTGAATTTTTCCTTGACTTTAAACTTAACTAAACGTACACTTGTTCTATGAACCTAAGAACTATTTTAACCCCTGACACTGTAAATCTGCATCTTAAAGGAACAACAAAAGAACAAATAATCGATGAGATGCTTGATATTTTGGTAAATGCTGGCAAAGTAAAAGATAAAGCGACTGCAAAAGCTTGTGTTCTTGATAGAGAGCAAAAGATGTCTACCGGCATGAAACATGGTATTGCAATTCCACATGGAAAGACTGATACTGTTGATGATTTAGTTGCCTGTATCGGTATTTCCGATAATCCGGTAGATTTTGATTCTCTTGATTTGGAACCATGCCGTATTTTTATTATGACATTGTCTCCGGTAAACAAGACAGGACCTCATCTTCAATTTCTTGCTGAAGTAAGTCTTCTTTTTAAGAGTGCTGAGAAACGACAGGAAATTTTGAAAGCTGTTGATAAAGCAGAAGTTATTAGAATTCTAACTGAATAATTATAAAACCGACTTCTCTAAGTTTGAATAGACCGCTGTTTTAGCGGTCTATTGTTTTTATTCCGTGCTTAGGCGAGTCAATGCTTCGCAACGTTTCTATTCTGAAATGAGGTTTTGATTCTGAATTTCTAATATTCCAAATTAATAATTATGAAACTATCAGAAAAAGATTATTTTGCACAGAATTACAAGATTGTAACTGTTAATAACAAAAAATTCGAAGAAGCATCTATTTTGAAACTTTCCACAAAAGAAGATTTTACGCCATTAAAAGATGCTTCCAAAGAAAACATCAACATAATTGAATTTGAATCAAATTTTGCAGGTTCTGCACCGGACGAATTTGACGAATCCTTTTTAGCCAATCTTAGAGAGAATTTGAAAAATGCAGAAAACAATGATGTTGTTTTTTGTATAAAACCTGTTATAAATGCAACTTCACTCTCTGCTGAAGAAGCAGAAAATCTAAACAAATTATTTTATCACATTGCAAGGCGCATAAAAGACTGTTCTTGTGTTGCAGGATTTGTTTTGCCAAAATTTAATTCAAATTCAAACATAGAGCAAACAACTTCTCTTATAAATATGCTAAAAAAGAAACACCCCGAATACGTGTATATCTTAAACTCAAAAAACGAAATATCCTCCATAATAAATGAATATCCAAACAGATTAGCCTTTTATTAAAATTATATGCGACAAACAAATTTGCTGTACGCTTGAAAAATATTTGAGATTTGTTTTTTCTGGTAATTAACAAATTTCTATGTTAAAATAATTTCAAATGACAAAGAAACAAAATAACATGGTTAAAAGAATTACAGGTACTGCTGTGCCTATAAGCGCATTAAAAACTTCTGAAAGCTGCGGCTGCGGTGAGTTTTTAGATTTGATACCCTTTGCCGATTTTTGTGTATCTTCAGGGCTAAAGCTTATCCAGCTTTTGCCGGTAAATGATACCGGTACGGAAAGCTCGCCTTACAGTGCACTTTCTGCATTTGCTTTACAGCCGATTTATATTCGCCTACAAGCTTTACCGGAAGCAAAAAAATATGAAAAAGAAATCTCAAAACTTTGCGAAAAACATACAGGAAAAAATCGCTTTAATTATCGTGAACTTAGACAAGACAAACTTGATTTGCTTGTAAAAATATTTGCAGAAAATGCAGATTCACTTATAAATGATGATTACCTAAATAAATGGATTGATTCTCACGAATGGATTGTGCCTTACGCTGTTTTTATGCAGAAAAAACGTGAAAATTTTGAAGCTTCTTGGAAAAGCTGGGAGATTAATTTGCTTGTTTCAAAGCAACAAATCTTTGATGAATGGGCAAATATTTCAAAAAAGAAAAACCATTATTTTTGGGCTTGGGTTCAAATGCATTTAGATGAACAATTTTCTCAAGCTGCAAAATATGTGCGTAATGAAGGACTTCTTCTTAAAGGCGATATTCCAATTATGATGAATGAAGATTCTGTCGATGTGTGGGCTTATCCAGAATACTTCAATATGGCTCTTCGTGCAGGAGCACCGGCAGATGCTTTTAATCCGCTTGGGCAAAACTGGGGATTCCCTATTTATAATTGGGAAAAACTCAAAGAAGATGATTATTCGTGGTGGAAAAAACGTCTTTCAAGCGCAGCATCATATTATGATGCTTATCGAATCGACCATGTTTTAGGATTTTTTAGAATTTGGGCTATTCCTGAAGGCGAAACAACAGCTTCTTTAGGCTATACTCAGCCGTTAGTCTGTTTTACAAACAAAGAACTTACAGAACTCGGATTTACAGCCGAACGTATACGCTGGCTTTCTAAACCGCACGTACCGACGCACGAAATAGAATCGGTGAACAATTATGATTATTTTGGAACACACGAACTTCTTCATCAAATAATGGACAGAATCAATGATGAAGAAATGTGGCTTTTTAAAGCAGGAATTAAAACTGACAACGATATTTTAAAAGCAGATTTGCCGCATCCTGTAAAAGAAAAATTATGTGAACATTGGCGAAACAGAACAATTATTGAAGTTTCTAAAGGAAAATTTGCGCCTAACTGGACATACAAAGATTCAACCTCGTGGAAAAGTCTTTCATATGAAGAGCAGCAATCTTTGATTTCTTTATTTAAAGAAAAACAAACTAAAATGGAAAATCTTTGGGAAAAACAAGCTAAAAATATTTTAGGTGAATTAACTTCCAGCGTTAAAATGATTCCATGTGCCGAAGATTTAGGCGCAAATCCAGAATCTGTACCGCGTGTTATGGAATTGCTTGGCATTTTAAGCCTTCGTGTAATGCGCTGGTCAAGAAGCTGGGAAAAAGAGGGTGAACCATATGTAAATCCGAAAGATTATCCGGAATTAAGCGTTGCATGCAATTCTGTACATGATTCTTCAACAATTAGAAGTTGGTGGCTTAAAGAAAATGCCGGTAAAGATTTTTTAAGAGATTTTGGTACTCAACAAGGAATTAGTCCCGAATATTTTGATGAAAAAACAGCTGCGTTTATTCTTAAAATAATTGCAAGTGCAAAAAGTGCTTTTTGCATTCATCCAATACAAGATTTGCTTCATCTCTCGCCGTCTTATTTTGATGAAAATCCGGAAAACGAACGCATAAATGTGCCCGGCAGTGTAACAGACTTCAATTGGACTTATAGAATCCCCAAAACTGTTGCACAGCTTTCCAATGATAAAACTTTAATAAATGCAATAAAAGAAATTGTAGCTGCTCATTGTTAGCAAACTGAAGTTTCTTAGATTTTGATTTTTTTGGAGAAAATATGAATGATAATAGATTTGATACGGTTTTTACAGCAGAATTTGAAAAAAAATCATTTTCAAAATATCCTTTGTTTGAATTTCATGTTTCGAGAGAAATACGCGAACGCTGTCAATTTGACGGTATGCTTTTTGCAACAACCGGCAATGTGATTCTTGCCAATTTAAAGAATGTTCGTTTGTTTGCAAAAAAAATAAATGATATAATTATTACCGAAAAACATCCTGAAAAGATGATTAAAGCAGGACAGCTCAATGCGATGGGCTTAATTGATGAGATTTTTCATTATGTATGTTTTTTGTATCGCAAAGACATAAAGGCGGACGTTTTCGTAAATCTTTTGAAAACTTGCGACGAACAGTTCGGTAAAAAAAATGTAAATGGTCTTTTGCTCGATTTTATCGAAGCGTTCCCGCCTAATGATGTTTACAATAATGTTGTTCGTGCTGAAAATTATCTTGAAAATGTTAATTCTGAAACAGGAATAAGCAACAGGGTTACAACGCTTGAAGAAATGATTTTGCTTCGCCTTGCAAATGAAAATCCCGCATTTCAATCGTTTTCCATGTTATTCAGCGACAAGCAGCTTGCAAAAAATCCTATTTACAAAAAACTCTGGCAGCAAACCAAAGAATATTTTAAAACTCAGCCTAAATTCGGGCCCAAAAACAATGATTTGATTTCAATGCTAAAAGAGCCTGTTGTTTACAGTCCGACAAGTTTAAAAGGTCAACTTGATTATATTCGAACTTATTGGGGCGATCTTCTCGGCGATTGGCTGAAACGACTCCTTGCAGGGATTGATTTAATTTCAGAAGAAGAAAAACCAGCGTGGCGAGGCTTGGGCGGCGGAGATTTGCCGCCAATGGAAGCATACAGTTATGATTATTTGACCAAAGAATATGAGCGTTACAGTCCGGACAAAGATTGGATGCCTCGTGTTGTTTTAATAGCAAAAACTGTGCTTGTTTGGCTGAATCAGCTCAGCGATAAATACCAATGCGACATAAGCCGCCTTGACCAAATTCCCGATGAAGAGCTCGATTTGTTAGCCCAGCGCGGGTTTACAGGGTTGTGGCTTATCGGTTTATGGGAACGTTCTCGTGCAAGCCGAAGAATCAAGCAGATTAATGGAAACCCTGAAGCGGCCGCCAGTGCATACAGCCTTGAAGATTATGATATTGCTTCAAACCTTGGCGGCTGGGAAGCACTTGATAACCTTCGGTACCGTTTGTGGCAGCGGAGAATTAGGCTTGCTTCTGACATGGTACCAAATCATACAGGCATGGATGCAAAATGGGTTATAGAAAAACCTGATTTTTTTATTCAACGAAGAGATTGCCCGTTTCCAACCTATACATTTAATGGGGAAAATCTTTCGCATGACGGTCGTGTAGGAATTTATCTTGAAGATCATTATTACCAAAAAACAGATTGTGCTGTTGTTTTCAAACGTGTAGACAACTACACAGGCGATGTCCGTTATATTTATCACGGGAACGACGGCACAGGAATGCCATGGAACGATACAGCTCAAATTGATTTTCTAAACCCTGAAGCAAGAGAAGCTGTTATTCAGAAAATTCTTCATGTTGCAAGGAATTTTCCGATTATTCGATTTGATGCAGCTATGGTTCTTGCCAAAAAGCACATAAAACGACTTTGGTATCCGGAACATGGAAGTGGGGGCGACATCGCAACACGTTCTGAATCAGCATTAAGCAGAGAAGAATTTGAAGAACGCATTCCGAATGAATTTTGGCGTGAAGTTGTTGACCGTTGTGCTAAAGAAATACCAGATACATTGTTATTGGCAGAAGCTTTTTGGATGATGGAAGGTTATTTTGTGCGAACTTTAGGAATGCATCGTGTCTATAACAGCGCATTCATGAATATGCTTAAAAAAGAAGAAAATTACAAATATCGTCAAACAGTCAAAAACACACTTGAATTCGACCCGCAAGTTTTGCGCCGTTTTGTCAATTTTATGAACAATCCAGACGAAGAAACAGCTGTTGCTCAGTTTGGTAAAGGCGATAAATATTTTGGCATTTGTACTCTTATGGTTACAATGCCGGGTCTTCCAATGTTCGGTCATGGGCAAATTGAAGGCTTTGCGGAAAAATACGGCATGGAGTATCAAAAAGCTTATTGGAAAGAAACTCCCGATTATGATTTGATAGAACGTCATAACCGTGAAATTTTCCCATTAATGAAAAAACGTTATTTGTTTGCAGAAGTAGATAATTTCTATTTTTATGATGTTTGGAATAATGGATATGTAAACGAGAATGTTTTTGCTTATTCAAATACATTTGGCGAAGAAAAAGTTGTAGTATTTTATAACAACGTTTACCAACAGGCTGTAGGCTGGATTAAAGAATCTTGTCGTTTTGCTGTAAAAACAGGTACAGAAACGATGGAACAAAAAACTTGTTCAATCGGAACAGCATTGAAATTGTCAACAAATAGCAATGTTTTTTGTTTGTTTCGCGAACAACGCAGCGGTTTATGGTATATACGCACATGTAAAGAAATCCACGAGCAGGGTTTGTTTTTGAGCCTTAACGGATTTGAATCTCAAGTGCTGCTCGATTTTACACAAGTAACAGATGACGAAACGGGAAGATATCGCATTCTTTATGAAACATTAGGTGGAAGAGGTGTTGAAGATATTGAAATAGCTATGCAAGAAATTTTCTTAAAAGAGCTTTATCAACCATTGAAAGAATTTGCTTCAAAGGATTTGTTTGAAGAATTCAGATATATATGCACGCCATCAATTGTTCTTCAAAAATCAAAAATAATACCCAAAAAATGTGCTGATATTCTAAAAAAAGCAAAACCTTTTGGAGTTGCCTATTTTGCAAAGCTTGCTGAATTTATACGTGGAAATTATGGCGCAACTCAACTTTTGAAAAAAGAAATTATTGATAGCACTGTAGATGCTGAAAAAATCTGGAAGAATTTTGCTACAGAAGTAACACGAATTGCAAAATTCAAAGAACTTGCAGAAAAGCCGAACGAAAATCTTACAAGACAAGAAGTTTCTTACATACGTGATTTATATGAAACATTACTATCAAAACAATGCGGTGCAGAATATGCGTTAATTTTTGCCATGTTGAATACAACAAAACTTGCAATAGGCAAAAAAGCAACAGCTTTTGATAGTGCTGTTATTGCACGCAATTGGGGACTAAATCGCAAGTTGTTTACTCTTTTAAAAGAAATCACTTCTGCTGATTCTGATACTTACATTGCACAGCGTCAAGTTATATTAATGTTAGCACTTTGTGATACACCTGTTTTGTACAAAACCGAAAAAGAAGGTGCATTTGAAGTTATTTCTGCGCTGTTTAATGATAAAGATTCTTATGCTTTAACCGGTCTTAACACATATAATAATGTACGCTGGTTCGGTAAAGAACAGATGGAAGATTCAGTATCGCAGATTGTTTTTGCACAAGGTGTTGTTCATTATGAAAAAGCCGGCTTTGAAAAACTGAATTCATTCAAAAAAATGCTTAATTCAAATATCAAGGCTGCCGGATATAATGCAGATGATCTCCTTAAAAAACTTGAGCTGCCAAAGCCTAAAACTGCTGTAAAAAAATCAGTTTCTAAGCGAAAACCAACAGCAAAAAAAACTGAAGAGAAGAAACTAAAACCAAAAGAAACTAAAAAATAAGCCTTAATAAATTTGCGTAAAATGAACAACTTCTACGGGCGCAACAAAAACCATCTTTATTCGGGAATTGTTCATTTTACGGATTTTTTAGCGCAAGTAAACCATTAGCAGCATAATATCAGACTGGCGTATGCCAGAAATTCTACCGGCCTGTCCTAATGTTTGAGGACGAATTTTTTCAAGCTTTTGGCGAGATTCGGCAGAAAGACCTGCAACTTTTTCATAATCAAAATTGTGAGGCACTTTTGTTTCATCCATGCGCCGCATTTTTTCGATTCTTCTGTTTTGTTTTTCGATATAATGTTCATATTTATAATCAATCAATGCAGCTTGCCACAAATCTTGTGGATAGCCCGGGTTTTCAATATCTGCAAAAAGCTGATTTTCTTTAATAGTAGCATTTTGTTCCGTATCGTCAAAATCATCGTTGTTACACAAATCTTCGTTTTTGCGTGAACTAAAAATGAGTTTTGCAATTTTTGGGTCTTTTCTAAGACGACTGATAATCTCTGTTTTTTCAGCAATTCTTGCATTTGCTTCATCTAAATCTTTTTGTGTTCTAAGTCCTGCTTTAAATCCTTTTTCACAAAGACGCTCGTTACATGTATCATGGCGAAGTGCAAGGCGATACTCTGCACGTGCCGTAAACATTCTGTACGGTTCTTTTGTTCCAAGCGTTACAAGATCATCAATTAAAACGCCGATGTAAGCTTCGCTTCGTGCAAGAACAAACGGCTCATAAGGGGCAATTTCCGCAGAACCTTTTTGAAGCTGCGCCTTGCAATATCTGCTCGCATTTATGCCTGCAACAAGTCCTTGACCAGCAGCTTCTTCGTAGCCGGAAGAACCGTTTATTTGACCTGCACAAAAAAGCCCCGATATATGTTTTGTTTCAAGAGTGGGAAAAAGTTGTGTTGGTTCTACGTAATCATACTCAACAGCATATCCGGGTCGTGTTACAACAGCTTTTTCAAAACCGAGCAGCGTGCGCATAAAAGCATCTTGCACTTCTTCTGGCAAAGAAGATGAAAAGCCGCTTAAATATATTTCCTGTGTTGAAAGCCCTTCCGGCTCAATAAAAAGCTGATGTTTATCACGTTGCGGAAATCGGTTAACTTTATCTTCGATTGAAGGACAATAGCGAGGGCCGACTCCTTCGATTTTTCCACTGAAAAGCGGCGAGCGGTGAAAATTTTCCCTTATTATGCGATGCGTTTCAGGATTTGTATACGCAAGCCAGCATGGCACGGACGGGCGGTCTATATGCTTTGTACTGAACGAAAAAGGAAGCGGCATTTCGCCGTTTTGAATTGCGAGTTTTGAAAAATCAATGGAAGAACGCAAAATTCGCGGCGGTGTTCCTGTTTTAAGTCTACCGACAGCAAATCCGAGCCGTCGCAAGTTCTTGCCAAGACCTAATGCTGAACTTTCTCCAAGTCGGCCGCACTGTTCCTCATATTCACCGATAAAAACGCGCCCTTCCATAAATGTGCCTGTTGTTAAAATAACAGCAGTAGATGGAATTGTTCGCCCGCGTTCTGTAATTATGCCAAGACATTTTAATCTTCCATCGCTTGTTTTAATCGGTTCTGTAATCAAATCAACGGCGGTATCTTGCAATAAATCAATTCCTTGCTGATCTTCAACTGCTTTTCGGGCGAGTGTAGAATAAAGCAGTTTATCAGCTTGTGCGCGCGGCGCTTGTACGGCAGGGCCCCGACTTTTATTCAGCATACGAAACTGAATCATTGATTTATCTATAAGTTTCGCCATTTCGCCGCCAAGTGCGTCAATTTCGCGAACAATGTTTCCTTTTGATATGCCACCGATTGACGGATTGCATGATAGCCACCCGATTGCATCTATTGATTGCGTTATAAGCAATGTTTTAAAACCTGTTCTTGCAGTTGCAAGAGCGGCTTCTATGCCGCCGTGACCGGCACCCACAACAATTACATCATATGCCGGAGAAATAAAACTCATGTGCTTATTATGCGCAAAACGCACTTAAAACGCAATAGAAACGTTACAAAACGTAATATATGCAAAAAATTTGACTTTTGTTATGTAAATCATTAATCTTTTTATATGGGAAGATTTCCGGAATATCCTAATTTTGTGCCGTTTTCAAAAGATACAAAAACTGAAATAATGCCTCTTTTACAGAATTTAAAAGACGGTATTTCTGAGCTGACATTTTATAGTTTGCTTATTCACACAAAAAAATATAATTATAGAATAACTCAAACAAAAAGCGGCGCAGTGTTGCTCCTCAGAAAAAAAGATGAAAAAAATTATTTTATCCCAATAAACCAATTTCCGCTTCAAGATGAAACTTTACAGTTGAACGCCGATGGTTATTTTGCGACACTTGTTAGTGCGTCAATTATGAAAAATCTTATTGACTCTGCACCTGAAATTGCTTCGACTTTATCTAAAGATCGTGATAATGCCGATTATGTTTATCTTAAAAACGATTTAATTGAGCTAAAAGGCAAAGCTTTTCATAAAAAGAAGAACCATCTAAATGCTTTCATAAAAAAATATTCACCTTCTGTTGAGCTTTTAACAATACAGAATGTTAAAGATGCAAAAGAAGTTCTTGAAAAATGGCAAAAAAATCATTTAAATATTCAAACTGACTATGAAACAACAAAAGCTGCTTTAGACTTGATTGGTGAAGCTAATTTTTTTGGAATTATAGTTTATGTTCAGTTTGAACCGATAGGATTTGCACTGGGTGAAACTATGAATGATGAAATAACATTTTGTACTCATTTTGAAAAAGGACTGGAAGAGTTTCGTGGAATTTATCAGTACCTCAATCAAATTTTAGCAGTTAAATTAGACGAAAAGATTCAATTTATTAATAGAGAACAGGATTTAGGCGACGAAGGTTTAAGACAATCAAAAATGACTTATCGTCCCGTAAAATTTATTGAAAAATATTGTAGTACATTAGGCTAAAATTCCCTATGCAAAAACTTCCCAAAGATTTCTGTATTCTAAAGACAAAATTGAAAAACTTTGTTAATATAGCTTGAAAACTTCAACTTGGTTTTCGTGCTTTCTATGAGAAATGTGATAAACCTGTTTATGTTATGCACTTATCTATGCTTTGCAAAAGGTTGTGAAAATTACAGGAGGAAATTGTGCAATTCGTAAGTACTAGAAATCCAGATAAAAAAGTTTCATTTTCAAAAGCAGTTTTGGACTGCATTCCAACTGACGGCGGTTTGTATATTCCAGCTTATGAAGAAAATCTAAGCTCGTGGATTTTATACATGAATGAAAAAACTTCATTTACATCTATCGCCGGTTCTCTCACATCTGCGCTTATAAAAGAAGAGTTTAGTCCAATTATTTCAGAAGCGATTGCAACAAATGCTTTTAGTTTTTCGCCCGTATTAAAAGCACTTGATGAGCGTTTGTATAATTTAGAGCTTTTTCATGGGCCTACCGGTTCTTATAAAGATTTTGGTATTTCTTATTTGGCTTCTTGTCTTGAGCATATTTGTATAATGAATGAAACCGAATCAATAGTTATTGCCAGTACAACCGGTGAAACTGGCGCGAGTATAGCATATGCTTTTAAAAACAAAAAACACTTAAAAGCTATTTTGCTTTATCAAAAAGATTCAATGCGGGGGCTTCCTGCTGAAACTTTTTTTTGGAATGGCGGAAACATTTATCCGATAGAAGTGAATGGCTCGATTGATGACTGCAATGAGCTTGTTAGTCAAATTTACAGCGATCGTTCTTTAGTTGAAAACTATGGGCTTACGCTTGCAAACACTTCAAATATCGGAAGACTCTTGCCGCAGACTTTTTTCTACACTTTTGCATTTACTCGTCTTAAAAATCGTGTGTGTGGCGATATTTTTTACGCATTGTCTTCCAGCAATTACGACAATTTAATTGCTGGTCTTTACAGCTGGAAATTTTCTTTGCCTGTTAATGGATTTATTACAGACTGCACATCTTCTCTTCGATTAGATCCGGAAAATATGTGCAATTTAATTAATGCAAAAATTCCTCTTTTAGAACGAAGCAAGACAAATCCGGCTATTTATTCACATCTCGAAAGACTTGAAGCTTTGTTTGCTACAAGTCCTGCTGTGATGAAAGGGCTTGTTTTTCCTGCTGAAATTTTTGATAAAGAACAAAAAGATGCAGCTTTGAAACTTTTTCGAAATTACAACATAACAGTTTCACCACAAACGGCTGCCGCTTATGCTGCAACAGTTAAACGGAATCAAATGATTGATGAAGACGGTGGTGTAGTCGTTCTTGTTTCAAGAGATCATCCTGCGCTTTTTGCAGAAAATATTAAACAGCTTTGTGGAAAATCTCCTGTTATACCTGCAAATATTTTGGCAGTTCTTGAAAAAAATAAGGCTGAAAAAACTATTGAACCGTTAAAAGAAAATATCGTTTCAATCTTAAAAGAGATTAAATCTTAAACGAATTTGAAAGTCAAAGCGTATATTGTTGTGCTATTTTGCGTTCGGATATGTGCAAAACTTATTCGGTTCTTACAAAAAACTATTTTTCAAAGTCATCAAGTATTTTGAAAATCTGTTCTTTTGTAAGAACTCCCGCATTAAGCAAATCTTCGCATTGTTCGCTTACCGAACGATCAAAAAACAAAAGGTCGTCTGTTCCAATCGAAAGACGAACTCCAGCTTCAAACATTTTTTTTATGGGATGATCTTCCATTCTTTCTACAGCAGAAAGAAGAACATTGCTAGTTGGTGTAACGTTGCATCGGATTTTTTTATCTGCAAGATATTGAAGTACTTTATCGTCTTTTGCGGCTCCAATTCCATGCTGAACTTCTTCAAGTGAAAATTTTTCTACAAAATTTTTTACGGATTTTGCATCAGAAAATTCTCCAACATGAGCTTTTCGCTTTATTCCTAAATTTCCTGCAAGTTCATAAATTCCCTTAAATCTATCCAAATCTTCAAATATTTCAGGACCATATAAATCTATACTTTTGAAAATTCCGCTTTTTAATAGAATCGGAACCCATTTTTGAACTTTTTCATCTTCAAACGTTTTCCCAATGCCAAGTTCCGGTCGAAACATAATTTTGTCTTTGAATTTTTCAACAAGTTCTGAAATCATTCCTAGAAATGCATCGTAATCTTCGTCGTAATGACCAACAAATTGTAAATCTATACTACCTTCAATTACAGCAACAGAATCAGCTATTGCATCTTCAATAGAAAGACGAATTAAATTTTTAACATCTTCTGCTGTTGAACAACGTGGCCGTGTAAAAGTTGAAATAACTTCATGCATTTCATCTAATCCGCTCATTACTCGCGGAAAATTTGGAATATAAAAGCCAGCCCAAGATGTATAAGAAGCGTACCGCATGCCTAAGTTTAGGTGATTGTGCGCATCAGTTTTAGGATGTGTTGAAAAAGCTTCTAACTCTGACATAAATTAAGTATACCATATTCTTTCAGAAAATCAATAATAACAGAAACGACTGTTGTTAATTGCTTTACTGGATAATATTTGCAAAGTATAATAGAAATTCCAAAAAATGCCTATTGCCTTTGCAGCAGCGTTAAACTAGCGCTTCAAGCTCGTCTACAAGACTACTAAATATATTGATTGCAGCTTGAACAGGTTCGGTATTTGTCATATCGACACCAGCTGCTTTCAATGATTCTATCGGATAGCGTGAGCCGCCGGAACAAAGAAAATTAAAATAGTTTTCTTTTTCGATTTTTCCGCCATTTGTTACTTGTTCAGCTAAGGCTAGAGCTGCGGAAATACCGGTTGCATACTTATAAACGTAAAAAGCATTATAAAAATGCGGAATACGAAGACATTCAAGGTCGCTCGTTTCTTCAAAAACCATTTCAGTGCCAAAATAGTCTGTCAAAAGCTTTTTATATTCACCTCTTAAAACATCAACAGAAAGAGGATTTCCGCTTTCAACAAGCTCATGCGTTTTTCGTTCATATTCTGCAAACATTGTTTGTCTATAAAGTGTCGCAATGATATCGGCGGCACGGTTAGCAACCAGATAGTTTTTTATTTTCGGATTCGTTTCGTTTTTTAAGTAGTAGCGGAACAAAAGTTCTTCATTAAAAGTAGAGGCAACTTCAGCTTCAAAAATTGTGTAGTTATATTGAAGAAACGGATTTGATTTTGCAGAATACAAAGAATGCATAGAATGTCCGCCTTCGTGAGCAAGTGTAAAAACATCGCGAAGAACATCTTGTTTGTAATTCATTAAAATATAAGGATATCCTGTGTATGCACCGGCAGAAAACGCACCTGATCTTTTGCCTTTGTTTTCATATCGGTCAACCCAACCGGTTTTTAAGCCGGTGCAAAGAGTATCTGTGTATTCCGTTCCAAGCGGAGCCAAAGCTTCTCGAAGAATTTCTATTGCTTCATCAAACGGCGTTGTTTTTTGCACATCTGAAACAAGGGGAACATAAACATCATAATGGCGAAGTTCATCCGGTGAATCCAGCTTCAAAAGCTTACGGCGAATTTTATAATATCTATGCAACGGTTCAAAATTTGAGCGCACTGTTGAAACAAGACTATCATAAACAGAAATTGGAACTTTATCAAGGAAAAGTGCTTTTTCAATGGAGCTTTTAAATCCGCGCGCTTTCGCTTTACATATATCAATATTAACGCTACCAGCATACAAAGCTGCTATTGTGTTTTTATGTTTGTCAAAAGTGTTATAAAATTGCATATATGCGTCTTTACGAATTTGGCGGTCAGAATTTTCCATAAAACTTGACCATGTTGTTTGCGTGAGCGGCTCTCCGTTTACACAGCCATAATCTAAATCTACATTTGTAAGCATAGAAAAAGCTTTATGAGCAGTGCTGTTCGGTTCAGTATGAAGGGCCATAAGTCGCTCTTCTTTTTCGCTTAAAATATAGGGCTTATTGCGTATTTCTTTTTGTAGGAATATTTTATAATTTTCAAAATCGTTTCGTTCAATCCATTTTTCTAAAACTGTTTGTGGAATAGATTGCAATTCCGGACTAAACCAGCTTGATTTGGCATTTGCTTCTGTTGAAATCATCATATAGCGGTCAAATTTTTCTTGATTGGAACTATCGCCCGCATCTCCTGCTGTAAGCAAAAATGCATAGCTTCCAACAAGTTCTTCATTTTGTTGAGCCTTTTCTAAAAATTTTAATGCTGCAAGAAGATTTTCTGCACTTTCTCCAAGCTTTCCTCTGAAGGATTCAAAGTCATTTGCATCTTTTGAAATTTGCAACAACGCTTTTTCCCAGTCGCTATTAGTTTTAAATAAAGTAGATAAATCCCATTTATCAGCTTCTGGAATATCTTTTCTATGTGGTATTTTATTGTTTTGGTTTATCATTTTATTAGTTTATAAAGTAAAACAGAAGCGGTCAATACATTAGTAGTTTGCTTAAATAAAATTATCAATGTGTTTGCGGTCGATTGTTTTTAGTTTTATTACTTAATTTTTCTTTTCAATCGCTACCAGCGTTCAAAATAAATTAAGAATTTTTAACGACTGTAATTTCCGATATAGTTTAAACCTTGAACAGAAGTATATCACATAAGGAATTATCCAAACGCAATCTTGCGATAAAGCGTTGATGTTCCGTGTTTTGTTATAAACAATATCAATATAAAATGTCGTTATAACTTCTCTTTCTTTTTTTGTGCTGTTCGGCTATTATAGTTTTATGAAACAAAATATAGATTCGTTGCTGAATAGCTTTATCGGGAATGTTAAATTTCCATTTGATTTTTTTCAGGCAGCAAATTATATGGGAATCAAAAAAGCGGGAGATTTAAATTACGCATTGAGCTGGCTTGAAGCAAATCCTGCGGTGCTTTCGGTTGGAAATAATGCATTTGCTTCAAGAATAGGTATGTTTACAGATCAAGTTTTCTCTATTTTGCCCTCGCGCTATGAAATAAATAATAATATTCTTATTGTCGGGCATAGATGTATTCCTTTTGGGAATCCTGATGTTTTGCCTTGCGATTATAAGTTTTTATTTAAAAACAATGCTATTCCACATAAAATCATAGAAATGCAAACAAATGATTTATTTGATTATTATTATCTTCATGGCGAAGAATTTGTTCCGCAATATTTGTCATTAGATCCTGCAAACAAGGGTTTTGATATGGCAGATTGTGATTATGAATTGCCGGGCAAAATGAAAGTTACAGTCTTTGATATGGCAGATTTTTACAAGAAATTTTCTTTCAAAAGCGGAGATAGACTTAAGGTTCGGCTGGAAAATTGGATGCTTGGAATATTTTCGATAGATGTTCAAAAAGATACTAGAGAAACACCTTTTGAAATAAATGAATCCGAAGAAGCAAGAGAAAGATGGTTTGAATTGTTTGAAAAGCAACTTTTGCAATCATTCGATTTGTTTGGTGTTGCCGGTTCAATAGATGAGCAAATTGCTTTTGCATATATACTTGCAGGAACCGAACTTTTTTCAGATTTATCCGGTTCTGTTGAAGAATATATTAAAAAAACAAATAAAATAGAAATTACTGAATTTGGTGTAGAAACAAGACTTTGGCGTGCCGGAGAAGCAATTTCCGTTATGAACCTTCGTCTTGATAATGATTTAGATGATTCCGACATAGAACGATTTAATGGTGTGAGCAAAATCTTTTTGTCAATCGGAGTGCCTCTTACGGAAATATTTTTAGATTCCTTTATTTATGATTCACTTTATAAAAAAGAACAAAACTGCGATTTAATATTAAAAAGAATTATGCCTGAAAATATTATAGAATTATCGTCAAAAGATATGATTTTTTGTTTATTGCTCTTAGAAAAAAGACGTGCTATACTACAGCGCGACTACAAATGGTTTGCTGATTACGAAAAAGGGCAGCTTCGTTCTAAAATTCTTGAGTTTTATGCTGTGATGATAAGTTTTGTCTATTCACTTGGACAAAACGATGTATCGCCTGAGTCCATGCCTCAACAACCGTTAGTTGTTCTATCTCAACTTTTTACACATTTGGGCAGAATGCTTGAATCTCTTGCTCCAAATGCTTCCATTTCTTCAAAAGATATTTCAAGCCTGTATCTTTCGCTTGAAGGAATGCAGTTTAGTTTTGAAGACCTGTCTAAAGAACTTGAGCAGTCTGTAAACATATACGAGAAGGGAAAATTTACTATTATCAGAAAGGAAGACGAGAAACATGGGTGAAACTATTGAATTATTGTCTATTGAAGAATTAATCAAAAATGGCGGTATCTTTTTTAATGTAAAAGGCGATCGTCCGGAAACTGTATTCAAAAATATTTTAGAAAAACTTTCTTTGCCAGAATCAGTCGACAAGACAAATCTTTATCGAGAATTATGCCAGCGTGAAGAATTGATGAGTACGGCTGTCGGAAATGGAATTGCAATTCCTCATCCGCGATACCCGCTTTTAACAGATACAAAAGACCAACGTCTTGTTGTTTGTTTTTTAGACAAACCTGTAATGATGAATCCGCCTGATATGCGCCCTGTTTATGTCTTTTTTATTCTTTTAACAAGCAATACAAAGACTCATTTGAAAATTTTATCTCAGCTTGCGTTTTTGTTTCAAAAGCCGGAATTTCGTCATTTTTTAGAACAAAAACCTACGGAAGAAGCTTTAATTAAAGCAATTAAACAGTCAATGGTTGTTTCTTCAAATTAATTGAAAAGTAGTTTTCGTTCTGCAAATTGTTCAGCCTTAATCAGACTAAAGTATCGTATTTATGATGTAAGGCTTATTTTACGTTGCTTTTGCATTTGTTTTAATCAATTTCTAAAAGCAGTATGTTTTTATGCCGATATAATGTTCATTGGACTATTTTATACTGAATTATTTTTGCCGAAATTTTTAAAAGCAATGCTGCAATATGAAAATAAAGGCAGTATTTATTTGGATGTGAATTTATGCAAATCATACCTATAGCAAGTGGAAAAGGTGGAGTTGGAAAAAGTCTTGTTTCTGCAAACCTTGCAATCGCTTTGGCACAAGCCGGCAAGCGTGTTGTTTTAGTTGACCTCGACCTTGGAGCTTCCAATCTTCATTTAGTGCTTGGACATCAAGCTCCCAAAGCCGGTTTGGGCACTTTTTTAACGGGAAGTTCAAGTTTTGAAGAAATAATTGTGCCAACAGATTATGCAAACTTAATGTTTATTCCAGGCGATTCAGAAATTCCTGGAGTGTCGTCTATTAAAGTTGCTCAAAAAAATATGCTCATAAGAAAACTGCAAGCGTCAAAATGTGATTTTCTATTGATTGACCTTGGAGCTGGAACTCATCTTAGTGTTCTTGATTTTTTTCTGCTTTCTCCGCAAGGAATTCTTGTTTCTGCACCGACAGTAACTGCTATTCTTGATGGATATTTGTTCTTAAAAAATGCGGTTTTCAGACTTATGTATAATTCATTTAAAAGAAATTCTAAAGCATATGAATATCTTGAAAAATTAAAAGAAGATGCTACTTCAATGCAGCGTCTTTACATACCAAAGTTAATAGATGCCATTGCAGAAGTTGACCCTGAAAATGCTGAATTGTTTAAACGCAGAATGAAACAATTTAGACCACGACTTGTACTTAATATGCTTGATTCACCTCAAGATGCAGAAAAGGCGTTGAAAATCCGACGCTCATGCAAAGAATATCTTGGAATTGAACTTGAACATCTTGGCGTTATTTATAGAGATGTTCTTCAAGATATAGCATTGGCATCAAGGCTTCCTATAATCGTTTATAAACCACAATCTATGCTTGCTCAGGCAATTTATAGAATAGCAGATAAAATAAAAAATTCAGAAACTTTATCTTTTGATCAATATGTTGTAACAAGCAGCGAAAGCTTTTCAAATGCGGAAGAAGATGCTGTTCAAGATTTTGAAACAAAGATGACATACATAGAAGATTTAATCGGTACGGGAACTCTTACAATTGGCGATGTTGCCGAAGTAATCAAATCGCAGCAGTATGAAATTACTCAGTTAAAAAAAGAAAATGCGCTTTTGAAACAAAAACTTCTCAAAGCTCATTCTCAAGGTTTTTCAATTTAGGAATTATAATGCAGTTAGTTATTAATTATCCTTCGTGGATACATCCGGAAATATTTCCTTTTATTCCATTTTTAAGCTTTTTGCGCTGGTATGGTCTTATGTATATTTTTTCGTTTGGCACAGCGTATTTTGTTTTTATGAAACAAGTTAAGCAAGGTGCTTTAGATACAGAAGACTATAAATGCACAGACGATGATGTCGCAAGCTTCTTTTTTTGCGGAATTTTATGCTTGGTTTTAGGTGCGCGAATTTTTTACACGCTTGTTTATGATGCGAGCAAATATTACTGGCATAAACCTTGGATGATTTTCTGGCCGTTTGATGAATATGGAAATTTTACAGGCCTTGCCGGAATGTCTTATCATGGCGGATTTATCGGCGGTCTTTTAGGTGTGCTTTTTTGGTGCATATGGAAGCGTAAACCGATTGGAAAATGGGTTGATGTAATAGCTGTATCAATTCCTCTCGGGTATACTTTTGGGCGACTTGGAAATTTCTTTAATGCTGAATTATATGGAAGAATTACGACTGTTCCTTGGGGAATGATTTTTCCGGATGCAGACAGATATTCTTTATCTTTGGAATGGGTGCAAAAAATAGTTGCAGAAACAGGCATTGTTGTTCCAAGCGGTGCTTCAACAGTAATTTTGCCTCGTCATCCGAGTCAACTTTATGAAGCATTTTTTGAAGGCATATTTCTTTGGGGAGTTTTGTGGCTGCTTAGAAAGAAAAAACCTTTCGATGGTTTTTTAGGTTGTTTGTATTGTATTCTTTATGGGGCTATAAGATTTGTGCTTGAATATTTTCGCGAGCCGGATGTAGATTTGGGTTATAGAGTTGCAGCTGTAGCAGATGCTCCTATTTATCTAAATGTTTCAATCTTTAATTTGTCTACAGGACAACTTTTATGTTTATTCATGGTTGCTTCAGGGCTTTTGTGTATGGCTTTTTGTGCTTTTTTTGATAAACAAAAAAATAAAACTAAGAGTTAAAAATCGCTTAGTTGAAAGTACAAAGCCCCGACAACAAAAAACATTGAAGAATCCTCAATTTTCAATTTTGGATTTTGTTTCATATCACTTTAATAAATACGTTTTAGCATTGTTTTAATCAAAATTTTGTTGTCCTGTGCCGCACACTATTACTTATATCTACTCAAGTATTTTTCCGTCTGTTGAAATTGTTATAACTTGCCATGGAATCATTTTCCCGCTGTTTTGGAGTGCTTGTATTACCGCTCTTTCAATCCCTCCACAACAAGGAACTTCCATCCGAACAACCGTTATGCTTTTTATAGTGTTGTTTTTAATAATTTCCGACAATTTTTCGCTGTAATCTCCTTCGTCAAGCTTTGGACAGCCTATTAACGCAATGTGATTTTTTATAAATCTGTTGTGAAAATCTCCATAAGCATACGCTGTACAATCTGCCGCAACAAGCAACTTTGCATTGTTAAAGTATGGCGCATTGACTGGAACAAGCTTTATTTGCACAGGCCACTGCATAAGCCAACTCTTGTGTACGGATGTTCCCTGCGTAATATGTTCTTGTTCTGCTGCTCTTGTAATCGTTTTAACATTATGACCCGAACAACCACAAGCTAATGTTTTTTCTTGCGAACATATCTTTTTTTCTCTAACCGCTTCTTCGTTATACGGTTCGGCTTCTCTTTCCTCTAGTTCAATCGCTCCAACCGGACATGAGGGAAGACATTTTCCAAGACCGTCGCAATAATCATCTCTTATTAGCTTTGCCTTGCCGTTCACCATTGCTATTGCTCCTTCGGCACAAGCACCTGCACAAAGTCCGCATCCAATACATTTGTCTTCATCAATTTTAATAATATTCCGAACCATACTTGTTCTCCTTTCCACACGCTTGTTTTCATGCTTTTTTGTTTGTACGCACGCTTATTATAATGTAGAATAAAAACATATCTGTTGTTTTAACAACAAAGAGGAGAAAATTGTGAATGTTTTTTTTATCAAAAACAAGACTTTTCTATGGTATTAAGCCGGATGAAATAAAAACAGTCTTGACCTGTCTTCAAAGCGTTGAAAAAAAATTCAAACGCAAGGAAATTATTTTTCGAGAAGGAACAGCTATAAAGGAAATTGGTCTTGTGAAAGAAGGTAGTGTCAACATTGTCGAATATGATTATTGGGGGAATAAATCGATACTGGGGAATATTACAGCTGGAGATGTATTTGGCTTGTCTTATGCCTCAAACCCCGATACACAATTGCAAGGTGACATAGTCGCTAACGACGATTGTACCGTTTTATTTTTACATATAGAAAAAATACTTACCGTATGTTCTAATAGCTGTCCACATCATACGAAACTTATACACAATCTCTTTGCAATTTCTGCAAGTAAAACGCTCGCTATTCGGCAACGGATGAAACATATTTCCGGCAAAACAATACGCAATAGACTCATTTCGTATTTATCGGAAGAAGCATTTAAACAGAAAAGTCCGCAGTTTACGGTTCCATTTAATCGTCAGCAACTTGCCGAATATCTTGAAGTTGATCGCAGTGCTTTATCAAATGAGCTGGCAAAAATGCAAAAAGACGGACTTCTTGTGTATGAAAAAAATACATTTACCTTAAAAAACAACATATATGATGGAAACTGATTTTTTCAGCTCTGGAACAGTTTTAATCTTATCTTTACAGTGTAATATAATTGGGAGATATGCATTAAAAATGCTACATTGATGTGAGAATTGCAAAAGGTCAAGTGGCGCGATTTTCACGTTAAAGAAAATGTCTCGGATATGTTGTTATTCGGTTTTTTCTTTAATACCTGCTGTTATAGTTAACAATAACAAACCTATCCACCATAATATCATTATTAATACTTCATAGAAAAATGATTTATTTAGTATTGAGAACATTTGAAAACTTAACAATGAATCGCTACATAAAATACATATGCTTCCTAATACACATATTTGTTTTGATAACGGTGCAATGCCGGGTGCTTTTATACAAGTTATTGAACGCCACATAAACACAATGGAAAACAAACAATAAATGAATATCGGAATAAACATTTTATGAGTGTTTGGTGCTATTACTGAAAACAGTGTCATAATTACTAATGTTGTTGGTAATAAATCAAACAGATTGTGCTGTTTACAACTTTTAACAAAATATAGTGTGTAAAATATCAAAGCAACGATATTTGATATTATTCCATATAATTGAAACGACTGATTTGGCAATTCCATGAATAAATCGCATAGAAATGAAAATGACAACCCGCATAACATTAAAACCCAATTAGTATTTTTATTTTTCTTTCCGATTAACCAAATACACATTAATGCACTTGGTGTAAGTTTGCTTATAAGAATCGGAACAATCTCATAACAAAACATTTTAATTAAGAAAAACAACATACACGATAAAAAGCCGATCAAAAGCAGAATTATTGAGAATGTTTTCTTCATATTTATTATTTCCCTTTTTAGTGAATTATCTCTCTTATATTATATGCTTCTTTTGAGTTAATTTAAGTTTTTTGTAATTTTTCTTCTCTTTCGGTACTGTACGCACATTCCCTTATTTTGTGTCCTTGAAAGCTTTTGCAGTGCAATTTACTAAAAGGATGCTCACAAAAAAAACAGAAGCTTACAAAAAATAGAAGTATTCCATGTGATTTAAAAGTTTTTTACAAAGCACTGTAAATAATCTGCCTCATTTTGCGCCGCAAGTGTTGATCGGCACCGTCTTTAATCTGTTGCATGTAAACCATAAGAAGCTCTTCTTTGGGGTCAACAAAAAAGTAGGTTCCGGGTAAACCGTCCCAACCGTATTCGCCAATGCTCCCATTACTGGATGCTGTTGGAAGATGCGTCATAACCCGTAAAAAATTGCCATAACCGTAGCCGTGCATATTGTCAAAATTGACCCATTTTTTTTGAACTTCATTAAGATTGTCCTTAGCCATAAAAGAGACAGTCTTTTTGCTAATAATGCGTTCTTTTTTGTATGTTCCCTTGTTTAAAAGCATTTTGGCAAAGTGCAAATAATCTTTTGTGGTCGAATATAAGCCTGCACCGCCCGATTCAAACAAAGGCTGTGCAAAGTTTGCCGCATTGTTCATCCAATATATTTCTGCTTCTGAAGACGGCTCAAGGGTATTGTTCGGACCGCTTCTGGAATAAAAAGGAAGCAACCTTTTTTCGTCTTCAAAAGATAGGGTAAAACTCGTCTCGTTCATTTCGAGAGGTTCAAAAATTTCTTTTTTTAGAAAGGTGCCGAATGTCATGCCGGCGACTACTTCAATAACACCGCCTAAAATATCGGCAGAGGCACCGTAACGCCAGCCTTCACCCGGCTCAAATTGAAGGTAAGATTCTGCAAGCCTTGAACAAACTTCAACATTGCTGAAATTCTTACCTTTTGCAGACTCCTTTTCGAGCGACTTTTGAACATCTCTCATTGAGCGGTCTGCAAGACAAGCTTCACCCGGATACACAATACCGGATGTCATGTTTAACAGGTCTCGTAAAAGAATCGGTTTTTTTGCCTTTTGCAAGGTTTCGTTTCCCTTAGTGTTGGTAAGGACAGTTTGCATATTTTTGAATGCGGGTAAATACTCATACAAGGGATCGTAAAAATCTATGAGTCCTCGTTCAAAAAGGATCATAGCGGCGACAGTTGTTATGGGCTTTGTCATTGAAAAAATTCGGTATATACTGTCTTTTTTAGCCTGTCCATATTCGGCTGAAAATACCGCCTTGCCCCTGTGTTCCACATGCACGGAACAATCAAAAAGCCTTTTTTCGTGTATTTCTTTTTCCAGTAATGTAGAAAGATATAAAAGATGTTTTGTTTTCATACACAGTATTTTATAGCGATTTAAGAATTTTGTACAATCTTTTTTTACTCTACTTCAAGGTAATCTATTGTAATTTCAGACATAAAAGGCGCAGTGTAGCTTGTAGCTTTCGGTTAGATTTAACTTGGTTTAATGCGCTGGTTGACAATAGAAAAAAGCTGGTTCATACTTCATTCAGGTTTATAAAACATAGATTTTCAGCATGGAATCTTGTTTTGTAAAAACGTTTATACGCAGATATTATAATCTAAAACATTATGAGTGTGATAAAAAATGTTAAAACTGCGCATTTGCGTTTTAAGCCGATTTATAAATATTATGGAGGAAATCAAATGGCATGTTTTGCTGCTCCCTTAGCAGAAGCTATTGTTGTTAGTGTTGCAAAAAAAGTAATTGAAAAAAAAGAAAAGACGACTAGCGTTGTTAGCAACGCTAGCACATCTACACAACCTTCGTCGGAATCATTTTCTGGCGAAAAACTTCCTTTTGCAAAAAAATTAGGGTGGTTAGAAAATCTCCTTTGGGGCGGTTCTGCTCTTCTTGCATTTGAACATATATGGCATGGCGAGGTTGTTCCGTTTTTTCCATTTTTAACCGCAGCTTCTAACCCCGAAAGTTTATCGGAAATGATTCGAGAAATAGCGACAACAGGTGTGTGTATGTCTATTTTAGTAACGGGAGTGTGGGCACTTATGGTTGCTGCTTCCGTGTTTTTAGAAAAGCGTTATTTAAAAAAAACCAACCTTAAAATAGCTTTATAAACTTAGGGAGGCATGATGACTTTACTTATTTCAACATTAGCAGCTATTGTTGCAACAGTTATATGGTATAAAAATGTAGCAGAAGGAAAAAATCATCAGTTTGGTATGTTGAGTCTTATTTATTGGGGAGCGTCGCTTATGTGGTTTGTTGACGCTATCTTTGAATATGCAGAAAGCGGTGCTGATTATTTTGAGCCGACTTCATCAGCAATGCTGAACGATTCTTTTCTTGGACTTTCTGTTGTAGTATTTGGCCTTCTAATTTGGCTTGTTCGTTTTTTGATAAAAGATTCGGAAAATGTTTTTAAGAAAATTTTATTCAAAAAAACAAGCGGGAATTTTACATCGGAGGAATAATGTTCTGTGTCGCCTGAATCAATGTGAAGCTACGGCACTGAGTATTTCGGGTTTCTCTGGGGTTTCCCTAGTCTCCCGTTTAGCTTCGGGCTTCCTTCGGGCGGCTCGGTTTTCTTGCTTGGAGAAAATTAACGAAAATGGATAAAAACCTCTAAAATACAAATGCTTTTAGAGGATCTTTTTATGGGAAATAAAATCATTCTAAAAAAATTGCATAACCTTGAAGAGATTCTTTTGAAAATGAATCATATTGCAGTTGCATTTTCAAGCGGCGTTGATTCAACTTTTTTATTAAAAATAGCTCATGATATTTTAAAAGATAATGTAATCGCTGTTACTGCTCGTTCTTGTTTATTTCCGCAGCGGGAACTTGAAGAATCAATTGAATTCTGTAAAAAAAAAGGAATAAAACAGTTTTTTGTCGATATCGATGCGTTGAAAATTCCTAATTTCGATAAAAATTCTGAAAACAGATGCTATATATGTAAACAATTCCTTTTTCAAAAAATTATTGCTGTTGCAGAGCAAAATGGAATAAAAACTGTGTGTGAGGGCAGCAACATTGATGATACAAAAGATTATCGTCCGGGGCTTGTTGCCATTGAAGAGATTGGCGTAAAAAGCCCTTTGATGCAGGCTGGGTTATATAAAAGTGAAATTCGCCAACTTTCAAAAAAAATGAATCTACCAACATGGCAAAAGCCTTCGTTTGCCTGTCTTGCTTCAAGGTTTGCTTACGGCGAAACAATAACAGAAGAAAAGCTAAAAAAAGTTGAAAAAGCAGAACAACTTCTTATAAATCTTGGATTTTCTCAAATGCGGGTGCGCATGCATGGAACAATCGCTAGAATAGAAGTTTTGCCAAAAGAATTTTCAACATTGCTCAAAAATAGAGAAAAAATAACGACAGAACTTTTGCGTTTGGGCTTTAGTTATGCGACAATGGATTTGCAAGGATATAGAACAGGAAGCATGAACGAGCTGGTTTTAAAAGGAAGAAAACAAACATGAGCATAATAAATACATTTGAAAATTTAGATGTAGCTAAAATAGATACCGGACGAAAAGACAGAACAGGTTTTCCGGAAGTTGTTTTTTGCCCTCAAAAAGAAGATGAATATTTATTAAAAATTTATAAAAAATTATATGAAACGCAAGGACACGTTTTTGGAACACGAGCTAACAGTCATCAAGCACAAATAGTAAAAAAAGATTTTCCGCAAGCAGAATATGACGAAGTTTCTAAAGTTTTGCAAATTTTGCCCGCAAAAAAAACCGAACTTATCGGAAACATTGCCGTCTGCACGGCCGGCACAGCTGATATTCCCGTAGCAGAAGAATGTGTAAAAACTATTGAATATTTTGGCTCGAAAGCATTTCGTTTTTATGATGTAGGAGTTTCAGGAATTCACAGATTGTTCTCGCAAATGAACGAAATAAACAAAGCAAATGTTGTTGTTGCAATTGCAGGAATGGAAGGAGCACTTGCAAGTGTTCTTGGCGGACTTGTAAAAGTTCCAGTAATTGCAGTACCCACAAGTGTTGGATACGGCGCAAGTTTTGGCGGACTTTCAGCTCTTTTAACTATGGTCAATTCATGTGCAAACGGAATAAGTGTTGTAAACATTGACAACGGCTATGGGGCAGGTTATATTTCAACTCAAATAAACCGCCTTGCAGAAAAAAAAGATATGTTTTGTTCGTAAACTTGATAGCTTTTTGCACTTTCTCATTTCATTGTGAAAGTGCGGATAAAATACAATAAGAGGAAATAAATGAAAAAATTGTACATAGAATGTAAGTCTGGAATAAGCGGCGACATGACAGTTGCGGCACTTCTTGATTTAGGAGCAGACAAAGAAATTTTGCAAAATGTATTAAATACAATTCCTCTAAAAAATTTTAAAACGGAAATAAGACGCGTGCAAAAAAACGGAATTGATGTCTGCGATTTTAATGTTATTCTTGAAGAAGATAACCATGACCATGATATGAATTATCTTTATGGACACGAACATGAAGAACATCATCATCAAAGCGAAAACCACCCACATCATCACCATCATCATTCAGATGAAAAACATCATCATGAACATCGTGGTTTAACTGAAATAAAAGAAATTATTGCAAATACAAAAATGACGGAAAATGCCAAAAAACTTGCGCTTTCTATTTTTACCATACTTGCGGAAGCTGAATCAAAAGCTCATAACAAACCCATAAATGAAGTTCATTTTCATGAAGTTGGTGCTGTCGATTCTATTGTCGATATAATTTCAATTGCTGTTTGTTTTGATAATTTAAATATTAACGACGTTATTGTTCCTGAATTGTACGAAGGCACGGGAACAGTTCGCTGTCAGCATGGAATTTTGCCAGTCCCCGTGCCGGCGGTTTGTAATATTGTTTCTGCATATAATCTTCCTTTAAAATTTTTGCCCGACAAAGGGGAATTTATTACACCTACAGGTGCTGCTTTTATTGCATCTGTAAAAACATCGCTGAAACTTCCCGAAAAATTTACTATTCAGAAAATTGGAATGGGCGCAGGCAAAAGAAATTATGAAAGACCGAATCTTTTGCGAATTTTTTTGATTGAAACGGAAGATAAAAATACTACAGAAGAATTATACAAGCTTGAAACAAATATAGATGATTGTACAGGGGAATCTTTGGGGTTTGTCATGGAAGAACTGTTAATAAATAATGCACTTGATGTTCATTATATTCCATGTTTTATGAAAAAAAATCGCCCCGCTTGGTTGTTAACAATTCTTTGCGAAGAGAAAGATGTGCAAAATCTGGAACAGATTGTTTTTAAGAATACAACAACTATTGGAATTAGAAAAACGAAAATAGCGAGAACAAAGCTTACAAGAAAAAAAATTTCCGTTCAAACCGAATTCGGTAGCGTAGAAGCAAAACAGGTTGTTCTTCCCGATGGAACTGTAAGAAATTATCCCGAATATGAATCGGTTTCAAGCATATGCCGAAATAAAAATGTTAGTTTTTGGGATGTCTACAACAAAGCAATTAATATGTAAAGCTTTATAAAACTTTTTATTATGTTTATATATTGCATATGGGGGCTTTATGAAAATCTTTATTTATTTTACTGCTCTGTTTGTTTTTATTTTGCTTTCTTTTTTGTTCATTCTTGTATTACGAAACGAAAAGAAAAACTATCTTCAGTTTCTTCTTATCGGTTTTATAATTACAATTGCTGCTTGGATTTTATTTTTATTTTTTGAAGATTTTTCAACACAATTAAACTATGCAAAGGCGTCTGCAATTTTTAATAGTTGCAAATATCTTTTTATTACATTAACTCCGATTTGGATTCTTCTTATTTCGTTCTATTTTGCAAAAGACGGAAAACCGATTCATAAAATTGCATATTTACTTGCCTTAAACCCGCTTCTCACTCAATTTGGATTATTAACAAACAGCAAATTTCATTTGTTTTATTCAACTTTTATAGTTTTTCATAGACCGATAGGACCTCTTTATGCAGTTCATATTTTTCTCTTTTATGTGAACATTTTAATTTCTATAGTTTATCTTTTTATTTTCTCGCTCAGAACAGACAAAGAAATGCGTTCAAAAGCTATGCTTGTATTATTGAGCACAATTCTGCCACTTTTAGCAAATATGCTTTATTTTTCCGGAACAATTGCACTTTCTGCGTATGCAACTCCAATTTGTTTTGCAATTACTGCTTTTTCATTTTATAAAGCTATTTCAAAATATAATTTCCTTGAAAATACACCTCTTGTTTTGCGCTCAATAGTTGATCGTATTTCATATGTTTATATTGTTCTTGATGAACATCTTACAATCGTGGATTTCAACGAACCTGCTTTCAAAACATTTCCATCACACAGATTAAAAAAAGGCAATAACTTTAGAGAAATAATAAATGCATATAACGCTGTTTTTGATTATAATAAAATTCTCTCTACAATATCAGAAGCTCGTAAAACAGCGAAAACGATAAAAACGGAAATAGTCTATCATCCAACAGAACATAACGATACGGATTGTTTTTTCCAATGTGAATTTACCCCTGTTTTTCAAAAAGGGCGTTACAGAGCTTGTATTCTCATGGGAAAAGATATAACGCAGTCAAAAAAGGACTATGCAAGTTTTGTAGAACAAGAGCGTCTTGCATCTATTGCACAAATGATTGGTAATGTTGTTCAAAATTTGCGCGCACCTGTTTTGCGTCTTTCAAATTCAACAGAAAACATAGACAACATAACAACAGAATGCTTAAATCAAATTGAAGACAAAACACTTTCGCAAGATGATTTTCAAGAAATTATTAGAGAAATAAGACAAAATCTTCAAAACCAGCGCGCAGGTCTTGAAGCTTTTGAAAGCATTCTTTCTGCAATTACAGAACAAACAGAACAGCTGGCGGTTGAAAACGATAAAACTTTTTCAATTACAGAACTTGTAAAACGTGTAGAATTTCTTATGAAAGAAAACTTAAAAGAAACCCAATGCACATTAAGAACGTCAATAAATGGAAACGATGAAATACGAATAAAAGGTGATTTAAACAGCCTTGTTCATGTTATTCAAGCGTTAATTATGAACAGTATTCACGCATATAATGGAGCGGAAGGTTTTATTTATTTTAATGTTTCATCCAAAAAAGGGTTGGTAACTATTTCAATCGGAGATTATGCAGGCGGTATTCCTCTTGAGGTTCAAGATAAACTTTTTAAGCAAGTTGTTACAACAAAAGGCAAAAATAGTTCAGGCATAAGTTTATATATGGCACATGCAACAATTATTGGGCATTTTCAAGGCAAATTGTGGTTTACTTCAAAAGAAAACGAAGGTTCTGAATTTTTTATAGAACTTCCTTTCTTAAAAGCAACGAATGATTCAGAAAAATTGACGACTTAAACGAGTAAACAATTTGCTAAACTTTGCGTATAAATACTAAACCAAAGATTCAATAGATTCGGCGCAAGATTCCCACTGCGCATTAAGTTTTTCAATTTCTTCTTCTATAGCTTCTATTTTCTTTTGTACAGCTGAGCTTTTTGCTATATCTGAATAAATGTGCGGAAGAGCAAGTTGAGCTTCTAGCGCAGATTTTTCTTCTTCCGCTTTTGCAATTTTGTTCATAAGCTGTTCTTCTTCTCTTTCAAGTTTTTTTCGCTCGTTTTTTCGTCGCTTTTCTTCTTCCCAGTTATATTGTGATTCTTGAGCTTCTGTTTTTGCTTGAGTAACGTTAGCAGCTTGCTTTGATTCATTTGTGCTTGTATCTACAGGAGCTCCATTTTCTTCCGCCTCAAGTCGTTCTAAATAATAATTATAATCTCCGGCAAAAAGTCTTGCAGAACCAGGCTTTAATTCAATCACTCTTGTCGCCAAATTCTCAATAAAACTTCTGTCGTGCGAAACAAACAAAATTGTACCGCCAAAATCTTTCAAAGCTTCTAAAAGCACATCTTTAGAAGTTAAATCCAAATGATTCGTCGGTTCGTCTAAGATTAAAAAATTTACAGGGCGAAGCAAAAGCTTAAGCAACGCAAGTCGGCTTTTTTCGCCGCCGGAAAGAACAGAAACTTGTTTATAAACATCATCGCCGCGAAACAAAAAAGCACCAAGCATATCTCTTATTTTGGGAATAAGTTCAAGGGGAGATTCGTTTTCGATTGTTTCTAATACAGATTGAGTTCCTTCAAGTTGCTCTGCGCTATCTTGCGAAAAATAACCGATAGATACGCCCGCTCCAAGTTTTATTTTTCCGGAAAAATCAGAATCTTGTTCTGCAACAATACGGAGCAATGTTGTTTTTCCTGCTCCATTTCGCCCTGCAACGACAAGTCGCTCGCCTTTTTCAAGAACAAAATCAAGATTTTTAATTACACAATTCGGTTCAAGGTTTTCAGCTGAAGGCAAGTATGTTTTTGAAAGTTCACTTACAGTAAGTACAAGGTTACCAGAATGAGGCGCAGGCGGAAAACGAAAATGAATTTTTTTGAAATTTTCAGGGATTTCTATACGCTCAATTTTTTCAAGCATTTTCATGCGTTCTTGAGCTTGCGCGGCTTTAGAAGCTTTAGCACCGAAACGTCTAATAAAATCTTCGAGTTTTTTTATTTCTTCTTGCTGAAGTTCATAATTTGCAACAAGCCTATCTATTTCGGCACGGCGAATATCTTCGTATTTAGAATAATTACCTGAATATCTGTGAAGCGCACCATTAAAAAGCTCGTAAACTTCGTTTACCGTTACATCAAGAAAATATCGATCATGGCTTACAATTAAAAAACCGCCTTTAAAATCTTGAAGCCACTGTTCAAGCCATTTGCGCGCTTCAATGTCTAAATAGTTCGTAGGTTCATCAAGAAGCAAAATATCCGGTTTTTCAAGCAGAATTTTTGCAAGCGCAATACGCATTTGCCAGCCACCGGAAAATTCCGAAACAGACCTGTAAAAATCATTTTGAGAAAAACCAAGCCCGACAAGAACTTGCTCTGAAATAGATTTGCGCCTATACCAGTCAGATTGTTCAAGTTTTTGCTGCAATTCATGGTATTGCTCAAGTAGATATGCATTTTTTGAATCATTTTGTGAATATTCTTCTTTTTTTAGTTCATCGCCAAGCAAATCAAGCTCTTTTAAAAGATTGTGCCCGTATTCAAATGCGCGATCAACTTCTTCAATTAGTGTGGAATCTTTAAAAACAATGCCGGACTGTGGCAAATATGAAATTCTTGTATCTTTTTGAACAACCCGCTCGCCGGAATCAGTTTCTATAAAACCTGCAAGCACTTTCATTAGAGTAGATTTTCCAGAGCCGTTTGTACCTGTCAAAGCTGCTTTTGTGCCTGCGGCAAGATAAACAGCTACATCTTTTAATATATCACGATCACCAAAAGCAAGAGAAACTTTTGAAAACTGAACAAATGCCATCATTCGTTTCCAAAAAACAGAACAAGCGCGTTTGTTCCGCGTGCTGTTACAACATTGTCTTTAATTGTTGCATCGGCTGTTTCTTCAAAACGAATTCCATCGGTTTCAAGTTTATAAAGGAAACGCACGGGTTTTTTGTTTTTTTCAAATACAAAAGTAACAACACCATCATACACTGAAGCAATAGACGCATTTACAAATGTATCAAATACGATTTTTCCTCGCTCACCAGATTGAGATGGAATAACAGTTGGAACAAGCCGTTGATATGATGACCACGAAAAAGTTCCATCTTCAAGCAAAAGTAAATCTCCATAGTTTGAACTTGAAAATACAGAACCAGCCATCAAAAAACGCGACAAAAGCGCAGAACGTCGAGCTTCTTCGCCAGAAATAATTTCTTCTATAGAAGCAGTAAGCAAAACAAAAGTTTCGGATTTTTGGCGACCTTTGGAATCCGAATATTGCAATACAATTACATCATTTTTACGAATGCTCATAGTAAGAGAAGTTCCCTTAAAACGATAATTTCCGTTTTCAAGCTTTTCCGCTCCCTCATAGTCCCATGTTTTAAACATATCAGGCATTCTAATTTCTATTGTTCCAGTTTCTTTGCCCGGATTAAAATAATAGTTTTTTTCAAAGCGAGGAATATCAACTTGATTGTTGTTTATAATCGTAAGATATTCTTCCGGATACCAAACAGAATCAAGAGCTGTTTCAAGAGTTTCGTCATGAACAATCTCAACTTCTTCTGCTTGTTGCGGCATATTTTCATCAAAGAGTTTTAGATTATATGAAAAACACCAACCAGTTGTTCCGTCTGATGTCATAACCCAAAGCCAATCGCCGGGTAGCGATTTAGAGCCGGAAACTGGCGCAGTTCCAACTCCTTTTTGCAAAATTTTTAGATTTTCGCCTTTTCTCAATCTATATACTTGTCTAGATGTGTTTACAGGTTCATAACGAACAGGCAAGCCGTCTGTAACAACAGAAGCATATACACTTTGATATTCTTTATATGGCTCATATGCTTTTAATGCTTTTGCTTTCGTTGTAGGATTTGTAATCTGCCAAAAAGGCACTTCAATCTTCTGCTGAGAACCGGGTGTGCCAATAACGTAAACTTGACTTATATTTGATTTTATATAAACTTGTACTAAATCTCCATCTCCAAGCCCTGCTTCTGGTAAAGACCACAACATGACGCTGTATCCAAGTCTGTTTGAACATGAAATATATAATAAAGAAATGCCAAAAACAGCAGCTAAAATGAATGCCCTAAAACAATTACAAATTTTCATGACGTAAGCATAACACAGAGGAATATTTTTTGGAAGACCAAAGAATAATGCGTTTAAATAAAAAACATCTATTAATAACAGAGTATTAAAATGTTTTAACATTTTGTAAAAGCTAAAATAAAATCTTGTTCTTTGGCATTTATCAAAATTGTTTTTACATCTTGTTTCTTTTTGTGCGGAATCGTAACAGTTAAAACTTTGTTTGCAAATTTTGCATTTACTGCATCAGAATCAATCAATGAAGTCTTTTTGTATGAAAATATGGAAATCTATTGTATGATAATTCTTATGAGTAAACAAAAAAGCTATTCTTTGCTTCTTTCTATTGCATTGTTTACAATGCTTGGCATTGCAGTTTTTTTACAGCTGCGCTCTTCTTGGACAATGCAGAGAATCGAAGAACAACGACTTGCAAAGCGTCTTTCTGATGATGTTCATTTTCTGATTGAAACAACAAAACAAGATTTATTATTTCAAGCTTTTATTACAAACACTCATCGAACAAATTTTGCTGATGCGCTTATTTCTTTTAATGGTTTTGAATATGCTATGTTTCAATGGCAATGCCAGCAAAACACGCCGAGTTTATTTGACTCACTTTTTGTATATTCACAAAAACAAAATAAAATTTACAAATGGACAGGAGTTTCATTAAAAGAAACAACAATTCCATCTTCGGGAATTCTTGGAACATTGACGAGTTTTATACAGAATAATCCGGTTTTTCAAACACAAAAAATTGCTTCTCTAAAAACAGGGCAAATTTTAATTGTGGAACCGCTTTATCTTGCGGAATTAGACAGCCACATTTATATACTTAGTTTTATAAATAAAGAGCATTTTTTTTACAATCTTTTAGTGTTTAACACGGAAAAATGTGTTCAAGAATCAAAAGACTTTTTCTTTCGCATACGCGACACAGAAAGCGACACTGTGCTTTACGAAAGCGAGCCTGATTGTCCGCCATATTTCTTTGATAATCCTGATTTTGCAATAGCACTAATGCAACTGGATAAATCAATATCTATTATGTCAAACAAAAAAATGAAAGAAAATCAAAATACTGATGCAGAAGTACAAGCAGATAAATTCTACGAAATTGTTGAAAAACCTTTTCAACAAGAAAACCTAGTGCTGGAAGTTATCCATCGGCAAGGCTCTTTATTAAAAGCAAGTGCCAGAAACATGATGCTAACGATTGCTTCTTCGCTGATTGTTCTAATTGTACTTGGTATAACAATGGTTTTACTTGTTCTAAATATGCGAAAGGCAGAACGACTTGCAACATCTCAACAAGAATTTATCTCCACAATAACACACGAATTAAAAACACCAATCGCTATTATTTCTGCTGCTGCACAAAACATGAGCGATGGCGTTATCACTTCTCCTGAACGAATATGTTATTACGGAAACCTCATCAACAAAGAAAATGAAAGGCTAAAATCGACTATCGAATATTTTCTGCTTTATTCAAAAATTACAACAGGAACAAATTTGAAACATGAAAAACATGATTTATGCAGTCTTGTAAAAGACGAAATAAATCATTGGGAATTACCATGGAAAACAAATAATTTTCAAATTGAAACAAATATTCCTAATAAAGAAATTTTAATATATTGCGACAAAACGGCAATTTTAAGTGCAATTGATAATCTTATTTCAAATGCTTATAAACATTCAAAAAAAGGGAAATTTACAAGCATTAGTCTTTCGCTTGAAAATTGCCCGCTAAAAATTATGCGCCACAGTTTTACTCCGTCAAACACAAAACAAGCTGCAATTCTTCGCATAAAGGACCATGGCGAAGGTATTCCCAAAAGTGAGCAAAATACGATTTTTGAACCTTTTGTCAGAGGAAAAGCAGCACATAATAATCAAATAGAAGGCAGCGGTGTTGGATTAAATCTTGTAAAACGCATTATGAATCTTCACAATGGACTTGTGATTCTTGAAAATTCTTCTTGTGCGGGAACAACATTTGCATTGGTTTTTCCTGTTGTTCATGAAAAGCAAGAAACATAAACTGAAAACAAGCAAAAATAACGGTATATAAACATATTTTGCACTTTTTTCAGTTTACAAGGCTATAAACGTGTAAAAAAGCTTGCTCGATTTTACATAATGAATATAATATATAAATACGAGTGTACAAGATATTTTGTTCATTTTTATGAATCAATATATTTATAAGTTTGCGTAGCAAGCTTTGTATTCCGCCATCAACGGCGACAAGTTAATATCAATTTTATAGGAGGGGAAAATGAGCAGAAAGATTCTTATCGTCGAAGATGAAGAAGGTTTGCGCATTACAATGGGCGACAGACTAGCATCTGAAGGCTATCATGTTATTGAAGCAAAAACCGGAACACAAGGCATTGAGCTTGGGCGCAATGAAACTATTGATTTAATCATTCTCGACATTATGCTACCAGAAGTAGATGGATTTACTGTTTGTAAAAAGCTTCGTGAAGACGGAGTTTTGACCCCCATTATTATGCTTAGTGCAAAAAGTCTTCTTGAAGACAAAGTTACAGGTCTAAAAACCGGCGCAGATGACTACATGACAAAGCCTTTTGAAATGAGTGAACTTCTTGCACGTATTGAAGTTCAAATACGTAGAGGCGAAGCTATTAAAGCTGTACATTCGAAACACGATGATGATAAACCATCTGATTTGGTTATAAACTTACGACGCGGCTACATGGAAGTTCAAGGAAAAGAAGTTCCTCTTTTAGCACAAGAGATTAAATTGCTTGATTATATGTTTTTGCATGAAGGTGAAGTTATTTCAAGAGATAGACTCCTTGATGAAGTGTGGGGATATGAAGAAAAAGTTAGCACAAGAACTATTGATGTTCACGTTGCACGTCTACGTCAAAAAATGAACGACGCAAAAGGTGTACCAAGATATATTCAAACCGTACGCGGAATCGGCTATAAATTCACTTCTCCTAAGAGCGACTCTTTTAAGTAATCTTTTTCATACCTGAGAAAAGCGGCACGTGAAATATTTCGCCCTCCAAAACGGGCTATATGATCCGTATATATTTGCGAATCAATTAACTTGCCGCTTGCTTTTCTAAATGCTTCAACAAATGTGCAGAATGCGGCTTTTGATGCATTTTCTACGTGCGAAAACATAGATTCCCCAAAAAAAACAGAACCTATCAACACTCCGTAAAAACCACCGACTAGCTTTCCGTCAAGATAAGCTTCTACAGAATGAGCATAACCTGCTTGATGCAAGTTGCAATAACTTTCTATCATTTCGGAATTAATCCATGTGCCGCTTTGCCCTTGTCTTTTTGCAGTAGCACAAGATAAAATAACATCCTCAAAAGCTTTGTCCATAGAAAAGGTAAAAATTTTCTGATTAAGCACACGCCGTAGACTTTTTGGTATATGCAACTCTTCCGGAAAAAGTACAAAGCGCGGATCAGGCGACCACCATAAAACAGGTTCATCTTCGTTAAACCATGGAAAAATCCCCTGCATATATGCAGAAAAAAGCATACCTAACGAAAGATTTCCGCCTATAGCTACAAGACCGTTTTTAGATTTTTCCGGAGAAGAAAACTGAAAATATTCTCTAATGTCCAAAACCGGAAAATTACTATTGTTTCGATTTGTATCCATACTTAAACACGATTTTATCATTTTTAATGCTGCAAACAACATTTCCGCCGTTAGAAAGTTTTCCAAAAAGAACTTCGTCGACAAGTTTTGAAGAAATTTCTTCATCAATAACACGACTGATATTTCGAGCACCAAATTCAACGGAATAACTCTTATCCGCAAGGTATTCGGCACAACTATTAGTAACAGAGATTTTTACATTTTTATCTTCAAGCCGCATAGAAAGTTTTTCTATTTCTTTATGGACAATTGAAATAAAAAGTTCTTTGTTTAAATGATTAAAAGGAATAACAGCATCAAGACGATTTCTGAATTCTGGTGTAAAGATTTTTTCCACAGCATCATTTACCGCTGTTGCTCCAATTATGCGCTCGCCAAAACCGATTAGCGATTTTGAAATATCAGATGCTCCGGCATTGCTTGTCATAATCAGCAAAACATTTCTAAAATCAGCTTTTCGCCCTTGATTGTCTGTCAAAGTAGCATAATCCATAACTTGCAAAAGAACATTAAAAATATCGGGAGCAGCTTTTTCTATTTCATCTAGCAAAACGAGTGAATTAGGTTCACGGCGTACTGCATCTGTTAAAAGACCGCCTTCTTCAAAACCGACATAGCCGGGTGGAGAACCTATAAGCCTGCTTACAGCATGTTTTTCTTGATATTCACTCATATCAAAGCGATGAAGCTTAAGCTGAAGATTTTCGGCGAGAGTTTTTGCTAATTCTGTCTTGCCGACTCCTGTTGGGCCTGCAAACAAAAAACAGCCCATTGGCTTGTTTGCATCTCTAAAGCCTGCTCTCGAGCGTTTTACAGCCGCAGCAACAGCAAGCACAGCTGTATCTTGTCCCAAAACAGATTTTTTTAAAGATTTTTCTAAATTTTGGAGCCGTTCTTTTTCGCTGCTCATAACAGAAAGCTCCGGAAGATGAGCCATTTTAGACGTTATGCGCTCAATTAAATTTTCGTCTACATTGTATTTGATTTCTGAATTGTTTAGCTGAATTTTATCTTCTGTATGTTCAATATTATTTTCTGTTTCATCGGAATGATTTTGCTGTTTTTTCATATTCATGCGCAAAAAAGCACCCGCTTCATCAATTATATCAATCGCTTTGTCGGGCAAGTATCTTTCAGGCATATATTGTCGAGAAAGTTTCACCGCCTTAACAATAGCTTCTTCCGTATAGTGAACATGATGAAATTTCTCAAGAACTTTTGAAATGCCTTTTAAAATTCCAATAGATTCTTCGTCTGTAGGTTCTTCTATATCAATTTTCTGAAAACGCCGAGCTAGCGCACGATTTTTTTCAAAATATTTGGTATATTCTTCATATGTAGTTGCACCCATGCATCGAACTGATTTTGAAGAAAACAAATTAGAAAAAAGACTCGCTCCATCTAAAGTTCCGTTTGAACCACTGCCGGAACCAATAATCGTATGAATTTCATCAATGTATAAAATTACATTTTTTTGGCGTAAAAGCTCATCGGAAAGACGTTTTATTCTCTCTTCAAATTCTCCGCGAAATTTCGCTCCGGCAAGAAGAACACCAACATCAAGAGAAAGAACAGAAAAATCTTTTAGTAAATCCGGAACATTGCCGTCTGAAATACGTTGAGCAATGCCGTAAGCTATAGTTGTTTTTCCGACACCGGGAGCACCTACATGAATAGGATTGTTCTTTGTGTGGCGGCAAAGCACTTGCAATGTTCTATCAATTTCAGAATTTCGCCCTATAAGCCTGTCTAATTCGCCGTTTTTTGCTTTTTGCGTTAAATCAACAGTAAACCGAGAAATCATTGAACGGCGTGTTTTTGCACTGGAAGAATTTTCAGCTCCATTTTCGGGAAATTGAATTTCATCTTCGGGGTTTATTTCTTCTATAGGAGAACTTCTTTTTGAATCGTTTTTTATTTCCGACAGATTTAAAATCTTTTGTTCGGCAAGCCTTATTAATTCTTCAAAGGAATTTGTATTGATAACATCTTCCTCATTCGTTTTTTTAGACTCTTCAAAAAACTCTTCTTCTTGCGATTGAAAAGCAATTCCACTTATAAGAGATAATCTATGAAGTCCTGAAGCTTTTAGATAATAAGAAGCGTGCGTTTTGTCGTTGTCGTATATGCTTACTAAAAGGTCTTCAAGCTCTACCATTTCTTTTTCGCACGAAATACAATGTCCGGTTGAAGCTATAATTACATTTTGAAAACTTAAGCTTTCAATTGTGTTTCCTTCCGGCAAAACAGGCACATTCATGTCTAAATATTTATACAGATTTTCTCTAATCATGGAAACATCAGCACCACAAGACTCAAGAAGGTTTTCTATTCTGCTTTCTGAAATTAAAACCAACAAGAGATGTTCCGCTGTCAAAAATTCATGGCGATGTTCTTCAGCATATTTTTTTGTTATTTGTAAAACTTGTCGCACTTGCGAAGAAAATTTCATTTACACTTTCTCCATTTTGCATCTTAACGGGAAACCGTTGGTCCGCGCATTAGAATGTACAATTTCAACACGAGTAGCTGCAATATCAAAAGGATAAATACCGACAACGCCTCGCCCTTGTTTATGAACACTTTCGGTAATTTTTATAGCTTCTTCTTGTGATTTGTGAAACACTTTTACAAGAATAAATTCAACGAAATCTTTTGTTGTAAAATCATCATTAAGTAGAATAACCTTATATTGAGGAGGCTCTTTTAATCCGAAATCTTGTATCGTATCTGTGTCAAATTGCTTTTCAAAAGATAAACTCATAGATTTAATATACAAGAACTATAAAGAATTGAAAAGACATTAAAATTATATAAACATTTGTCGCAGTTGCAAAACTATAACATAATTCAGCAAAGCGAATTTACTGCTTGTTTAATTTGTGCGAAAAGTTCAAAACTTATTACACAAATCGATATAAACTCAAAAAATTTGATTCGTCATTAAAAGTCTTTCATTGAAACAAAACCTAAACTCAAAACAATAAACAGCAAAATATAAATTGCTAAACATAGAATAACTGCGACAAAACCAAAAGAACCTATAAGTGCCATAAGCAAAAGGTCAACTACATACCGGCAAAAATCTAACAAGAAATATGCAATTACCGCAAAAAATGGAACAGAAAACAACCACCAAAAATGCACAAATTGATTTTTTGATATTTTAAATTGCCATGCGACAATTGCAGCAGCAAGTGCCATAAAAATAAACATAAACGGCTGGGCAAGTCTTGTTGCAAGTGCATGGAAATATGCTTCAAAAGAAAAACCGTATTTTTTAGCTTTTGAGCAAAAACCCGCCAAAGAAATTAAAGACATTGTTTCTGTTCCCTGTGCAGCGTCGGTGATTTGTAAAAAATCTTTGAACGGCATCGGCAATGCATAAGCATTTCGGTTTTCGCGTTCTTGTGTTTTTCCTGCATAAAACTCAGGGTTAATTTTAACATCTCTATCATCCCTGTGAACACAATTTGTTATAAGATATGGAACAGTTTTTTGTTTTTGGTCTTTTACGACTCTTTCATAAACAGGTCCGATTTTTTCAGCATTTTCAGGAATCAGCTTTGCATAGGGAACGTAAAAATTCTCTTCAACATTTTTTTCTTTATCATATGAAATAATATGCAATCCACGTAAATACTGAATATATTTGCCGCTATCTTCAATTACTGTAATTCCTTTTATTCCCACAATAAGAAGAGTTCCGTCTTGTCTTGTTATGGAAAAATGAACATTGCGAACAGATTCAAACGGTTGCAAATCATATATTTCATCAAGGAAAAAGCATTGTTTTCGTAAATTATATTCAGCTATTGAAAGATATCGGTTTATATCCGGATCTATTGTAGAATCGGAAGCAGCAAGAAGTTCTCTAAAAATATAATAAGCCTGAAGATAATCTTGCGAAATAATAGCCGCATAACCACTTCGTTTTAAGGCATATATAGCTTCAGAAGTTCCGCCAAGACTTGAATCTGCAACTTGCAGTTTTTCCCATGCTTTTGCGGCAATGTTTTTTGCTTCATCTAAGTAAATATCGTTTTCATTATAAGCATTTTGCGCCAACATTGCATAATAGTGCGCATCAAAAAAAGAGGCGGAATTATATGCTTTTCTAGCTCTTTCAATTAACTCTGCAACAGGAATATTTGTTTCAATTTCGTTGTCTTTTAATGGCGGCGGCAAAGAACCGGAACGAAGCGAAAACGCTTCTGCATGGCTTCTGTCAAATTCCGCTTTAAGAAAAATATCATTAACTTCTTTTGAAGATGGGTCTATTCTAAGTGCTTGACGAGCATATACTTCCGCTTCAAAATTTTCTCCAAGCGCAAGATGTTTTTTTGCGCGCTCAGAAAAATCCTTAAAATCTTTAGAAGCATTTATAATTGCAGCTTGGTTTGACTTCATTAACGGACGCAAAACTTCCGTAGCTGCAACAGAAAGAACAAGACAAAAAATCATCATCGCAAAAACACTGCGTAAAAAACGAAGCATTTCATGTTTGTTTTTTACTCGGTTGTTTTTTGTTGCTTGCTTATCTTTCATTTCTTTTGCAAAAGTCCACGAAAAAGAAACCATAAATCCGGAAATTTCAAGAGCCGAAAAAATTGAAAAATAATAGAAAAAAGCAGTATTAAATTTGTATCTTGTTTCAAATACAGGAAGTATCTCCGGCGGAGAACCTTTTATAAAGACATAAGCGCAAACAAGCAGGAAAGAAATCGAAAAGTAAACAATAAAGAAAAACAGCACTCGCCCTGTAATTGATTTCATAAATCAGCTCCAAAATAGCGTTTTTTTCTTATGAAATGTGCAACAAGTCCACCAATAGAACCTATTAAAAATAGCAAAGTATTAATAAGCAACGGGAATATAAGATTTACATAATCAGGCGAAATCCATTCATTCACAAACGTTTTAACAGGTGCAAAGGTTTCTGTACAAAGCGTAAAGTAATTAGTAATAATCACAAGGGCAAATGTCAAAATCATAAGAAAAACACTTAAAAGCGGCCAAGAAGAAAGAAATGAAACACCCCATATTGCAAACAACGCTATTGCTATTGATGCAATACATAGATAAGGTAACCAGCCGCGATTATAAGCATTGTAAAAATAATCAGATAATTCGTTAAAGACCGAAATAGACCATGAAAGATATTTAGGCATAACAAGTTCATTTTTTATGAGTAAATCGGCAGAAGTTTCTTCAGCAGAAAACTGAAGGTTTTTATGCTTAAATGTTTCAAAAACTTTTTTTTCCATAGGTAAAACAGGCTGATAAACACCAGAAGCCGTATAATTATGGTCTATTGCGGTGAAATAATAAACACCTTTTTCTGTTGTTCTAAAATAGCCCGGAGTTTGCAATACATCTTTATGAAGTTCGTTTATAGCGTTGTTGCGTTCTTCGGAAAGTTCGTAAAAATCCATTTTAAGATTAAACGAAGCTGGTATAATAACAACAAAAACGACAACAGTAAGACATATCATACAGCAAAAAGATAACACATTGCGTAGCTGATAACGCACAATATATAAAAAGCTCAGCAACAACGCAAGAAGAGCGGCAAAAGGTGCTGTTACTATAAGACCTTTTAAAAACGGCTGAAAGAGAAAAAATTTTGATGACTGACCTGCGCATAAAAGTGAGCAACTTTCATGCAACATATATACAAAAGCCAGAAACACAAGAGATACTAGAAAAAAAAGAAAAAACTCTAAAACGAGAAACAATACCTTTTTCACTCATATAGAATAGCATGAACTATAAACAAAAACAACAAAAACAAATCAAAAATATAAAACAATAATTCTTTATGTACTATCGCTTTCGATTGCTAAAAACATTTCATTACAAACTTTAAATAAAGAAACAAACAAGTTTTCCACAAGTTGTCCTTTGTAAAATCTTACTTTTTTGATAAGATTTTACATATTTTGCTATTGACACACTTTTTTTGTTATACAACAAGAAATTATAAGTGTATATATTATATGAATTTACGATATATTCCCTTATTGATAAAAACCATTAGAAGAGTTGTCTTTTTCTTTTCCACAAAAAAAGGGGGTTTTTTCCAGAAAACTTCAAAGTTTTCCACAAGTTATCAACAATGCGGATAAAGTCCTTTATTCGCTTTTTGTCAAGCTTTTTATACACTATTTTTTATTTTTTTCGTCATTTTTAACATTGGATTCGATTTTTTCAAAAACAACAGATTTTTTAACATTAATGAGATTCATAAATCGATAAATTGTTTGCATTGCATTAAGTTGCACAGAAACATTTTGTTTTCAAAGAAAACTATAGATGAGAGTTCCGCAAAAAAATCGAACAACATCGAAAAATTTCTTGATTTTGCAGTTTACACAAGAGTAAAAACGGTTGGAATTACTATCCTAAAGAAACATCGCCCAAAGAATCTATAGCTATTATAGATTTACATTCGGAACATCTAAAGCGACCGGGTTTTGTAGCTTTTAGTTTTTTTGAACAGACAGGACAGCCAAAAACTTTGGGAAACAATTCCGACTCATCTGCAGAATTTTGCTGAAAGTAGTTGATTGCATCATTTATGTTATCTTTAATATTAAAAAACTGAGAAAATCCTAAAAGTTGAAAGACTTCGTAAACTTTTGGCTGAATGTCAAGAAGTACAACATCGCCGCCTTTGGGTTTAACCATTTTTAAAAAAGCAGTAAACGATCCGATTCCAATTGAAGATACATAATTCAAAGCAGCGCAGTTCAAAATTAAATTAATATAACCGGCTTCTACAACTTTAACGCCACGCTTTAAAAAGAATGCAGAATTGTACGTATCAATGTAGCCATTCAAATACAAGACGATGCAAGAAGGATTTTCTTCAGGACGCTCAAGGGTAATACGTAAGCTGTCGTCTTTTTCGTCGTTAAAACCTGGAACGATATCATCATTGTTAGCCATATACTCACCGCCATGAAAACTTAAATGATATAAGGAAATTTCGTATTTTTATTGAAATTTCTTAAAACAACACAGAAAATATACACCGAACTTCCGTTACTTGTCAAATCATCATAAAAAAATTCAGTTTTTTTTGAATTTTTCTGTTTAGAATTGTGTTTTTCACAACAGAACGCTCGGTTTTGCATATTTTTCACTATGATGAGATTTTGTGTTTTGCGAATATGTTCACTTTTAACTTTAACTTTGATATATTAAATTTCAAATGAATAGTCCTGAAAAAAAAGAAATTGTAATTATTCTTTGCAGACCGGAACAAAGTCGGAATATCGGTGCTGTCTGCCGCGCAATGAAAAATATGGATATACATAAACTACATATTGTTGGCAAAAAAGAAGATTATGACGAGAAAAAAGTTTCTATTTTGGCTGTACATGCTTTTGACATATGGCAGAATGCCAAGTTTTTCGATTCCATAACAGAAGCAGCTGCCGATTGCGCATGGGTTTGCGGAACAACAAGAAGGCGCGGCAAAAATCGAAAAGACTGGCTGCTTTTGCCGGAGGAATTTGCAAAAAGTTACACAAATATGCCTATATGCAATGTTGGTCTTGTTTTTGGCAATGAACGCACAGGGCTTACAGATGAGGAATTTTCAGAATGCAATTCCGGCGTAATAATTCCGTCTAACAGCAAAGACGGCTCGCTAAATTTATCTCATGCGGTACAGATTTTATGTTACATCGTTTTTCGTACCGAAAAAACCATAGCCGCAGGATACACTCCTATAACACAAAGCCGACTTTCAAAAACAATTACTACAATTGGAGACAATTTACAAAAAATGGGTTTTTTTTCCGTTACAGGCAGAACCGATATGGAACAATTTTGGAGTTCTATACTATCTCGCTCGTCTCTTTCTGAAAGCGAGGCGCAATATATTGAAAAAATGTTTTCAAAGGCAGCAGGGCTTTTTTGCAAAAACAGCACTTCAAACTAGAAAGTTATAAATTCGGGCCGGATTATTTCACTTTCGCAAAGAGATGCTGCTCTATATATGCAGTTTTTTAATTCGCGAATATTACCCGGCCATTTATGAGAAACAAGCTTATCAAGTGCATCCGGCGAAAGATAATAATTATTGAACTTTGATTTTTCTTTTAAAAAATGTTCTGCAAGTAAAGGAATATCTTCAAGTCGTTCTCTTAAAGATGGAATTTTTAATCTCAAAACTGAAATGCGATAAAATAAATCCTGCCTAAAATACTTTCTTTGAATATTTTCCTTTATATTTGCATTTGTTGCACAAAATAAGCGAACATCATAATTTACAGGTTTTGTAGATCCCATTCTGTAAAGTGTGGTGCTTTCGCTAAGTTTTAAAAGCTTTGCCTGAACAACTAAAGAAAGATCACATATTTCGTCAAGGAAAAGAGTTCCTTTATTTGCTTGTTCAAAATACCCGGGCCTGTTTCCGGCATCAGTGTAGGCACCATGCACGGAGCCCATAAGTTCACTTTCTGCAATTGTTTCCGGAATAGCGGCTGCATTAATTGCTACAAACGGAAAATTCGACCTTGGAGAATTTTCATGCAACATATGAGCTATAAATGTCTTGCCTGTTCCAGATTCTCCCTCAAGAAGCACTGTTTCGTCCGAATTGCTTATGCAAACAAGCTTTTTTTTCATTTCTTTTATAGTTTCAGAAATACCAATTAAATTTGAAAATCTATCAAGCGATTTGCTTGTATTTTGCTTATTTTCACTATAAATAGAATTAAAATGCGAAGTTGGCTTACAAGAAGCAAAGGGGTTATCTTCAATTTCTTCCAAAACACAGCCATTAATACATTTTTTCAAAAAACAAGGCGAAACTGGAAATTCGAGAACTGTTGCAGCTTTTTTGTTGCGGAACATATTCTTTACAGTTTTAAATATTCGGGAAGAAGCAAGAATAATAACAGGTGTTTCAATTTTACATATATCAAGTTTTTCAGTAAGTCTTTCTAAAAAAGCCATATTGTTAATTGAATCATCTGAAATATCAAAAACACAACAGTTATAGTTTGAAAGGGATTCTATGCTAAAGCTATCTATACACAAATGTCTGCTGACACCACAAATTTGTAAATTTTCAAAAAAAAACTGAAGCACTTGCGGTGAATTACTGTACAATAAAACTACTGGTAGCTTCATAGAAGAAAGAAATCCTTTAGTCCTTTGAACAAATTAAAATCAAATTCCTAATCACTAGTGTCCAATATAAAATCTGTAACACCTGATATAACTTAGTTAAAACACAACACCATATCATAAAAGGAATTAGAGATATAAACAAATATAACACAATACTTGGACAAATACCAGCTTTTATTTCGAGGCCGCTGTTCAAGGCTGCAATTTCAAAATCTTGTAAAAAGCACCAACTGGAACGAGCTACAAAAGGATTATACTATCAGCAATTTTACTATCTTAAGTTTCTACAATTGAGATGATATGATTTAGGATGTTCTTATAGTTTTGTATAAAAACTTTTTTGCTTTGTTTTCATAAAAAAGATTCCGGAATGGTTAATTTGATTCCGGAATCTTTTGTAAAGAATGTTGTTAAGATTTTTTAATTTTTAAAAGTTTCAAAATTATTTTGCAATGATTTTTGCAAGATTTTCGGCTGTATAGCCCAAATATTCTGCAACTTTTGAACCCGGTCCTGATTCGCCAAAACGGTTAATTGCAAAAATATCTTCTGGTTTTGCAAAATATTCCCAACCCATAGAGATACCTGCTTCTGCTGCAACAACACGTGAGTTTGGTGCAACGATAGCATCTTTAATTTCTTTTGGTTGTCGGATAAATGTTTCTCTGTCAATAACTGAAACAATGCGAATAGTCTTGTTAGAAACAAGTTTTGCTGCTTCAAGAGCAAGATTCACTTCCGAACCAGAAGCTACAACAGTTATGTCCGGACTGTCTGAGCCTTTCTTCACAATATATGCACCGCAACGTGCTGTGTTGCGCCAATCCGGATCGTCTTTTTCGTAAACTGTAAGATTTTGTCTTGTTAATGCAAGACAAGACGGCGCATCTGTCGTTTCCATTGCTATTTCCCATGCGACTGCTGTTTCTTCTGCATCTCCGGGGCGTATTAATTTTATATTTGGAATTGCACGCAATGCCGCAATAGTTTCAACGGGCTGGTGTGTCGGTCCGTCTTCTCCAACGTAAATTGAATCGTGTGTAAAAACATAAACAACAGGTTGTTGCATTAATGCTGAAAGGCGAAGCGCCGGACGCAAATAATCAGAGAAAACCATAAATGTTGCGCAGAATGCACGGAATCCGCCGTGAAGCTGAATACCGTTTGAAATTGCAGCCATGGCAAATTCGCGAATTCCAAAGTGAATATAACGACCTGCACGATTTTCCGGTGTGTAAGGTTCTTCACCTTTTAGGGCTGCAACATTTGGACCTTGTAAGTCAGCAGAACCACCAACGAGGTTTTTATATCGCTGTGCCATTACATTGAGTGCTGCACCAGAAGCATTACGTGTTGCCAATGATTCACCTATCGCATATTGCGGAAGAGCATTGTTTGCTTGCGGCTTGCCTGCAAAAAATGCATCCCATTCAGCACGTTTTTCAGGATATTTTTTTGTATATTCTGCAAAAATTTTGTCCCATTCAGCATTTGCATTTGCAAAAACAGAAGCTTTCTCTGCAAAATAATCTTTTGCGTCTTTTGAAATGTAGAATTCTGCATCAGAAGGGATGTTGAGATTTGATTTTGCGGCAGCAATTCCCTCTGCGCCAAGCGGTGCACCGTGTGCTTTTGCTGAACCTTCAACTGTAGGTGCACCTTGTCCAATCGTAGATTTTAGCATAATAAGCGAAGGACGTTCGTCTTTTTTTGCCTGCTCAACAAGAGAAATAATTTCAACCATGTTGTACATAGAGCCTTTTAGAACTTGCCAGCCGTATGATTGATATCGTTTTTCAACGTCTTCGTCAAATGTAATGTCTGTTGAACCGTCAATGCTGATTTTGTTCTGATCATAGAAAGCAATAAGTTTTCCAAGTTTCATTTTGCCTGCAAAACTTGATGCTTCTGAAGTAACGCCTTCCATAAGGCATCCTTCGCCTAAAAGCGTGTATGTGTAATGGTCAACAACAGTAAAATCGCTTGTGTTGAATTTTGCAGCAAGCATTGTTTCTGCAACTGCCATACCGACTGCCATTGCAAAACCTTGTCCGAGAGGACCACCAGTTGCTTCAACTCCGTCTGTAATGCCAAATTCAGGATGTCCTGCGCAGCATGAACCAATTTGTCTGAAAGTTTTTAAATCATCGAGGCTTACATTATAACCGCACAGATGAAGAATTGAGTACAAAAGCATTGAACCGTGTCCTGCAGAAAGGATAAAACGATCTCTGTCTGCCCATTTTGAGTTTTTCGGGTTATGCTTCATAATTTCGCCATAAAGCACTGCTGCAAGTTCCGCGCAGCCTAGTGGCAACCCCGGATGACCGGAATTTGCTTTTTGAATTGCATCCATTGAAAGACTACGCACAGAAAGCGCCGTAGCTTCAAGACCTTTTGTGTTCATTTTTATCTCCCATAAAAAGTCGATGAGGAAGTTTCAACTTCCGAATTGACTTTTTACGCTGTTTTGCAGCGAAGCGAAAAACAGCAAGTTAATAATAAAGTTTGCGACGCAAACTTTGCGAATCAAAAGTTTGCCGCTATTTCCGGCAAAGTTTTGATTGCACTCCCATAAAAAGTCAACGAAAAATCTTCAGACTTTTGAAGTTGACTTTTTACCGCACTTTCGTAATGAAATGAGGAAGTTTCAAGATCACTTCCGAACTGGATTTTTACGTTGTTTCGTAACGAATTGAAAAACAGTTTCATTATAGCATATATAATATAAAATTTTATTCATTGCGTAAATCGGTTTTTCTTCTTATGATAGAAGTACTTTGTAACTTAAAGCAATATGTTTTGTTAAAAACATATCCTGAAACTAAACAAATTATTTGGAGAAAGAGATGAAAATAAAATTATTAGCTTTTGTTTTTATTTGTTGTGCACTGTCTTGTTTTGCAAAAGACCCTGCAGAAGGGTTTTGGATTAGTTATGATGAGAAAACAGGCGAAGCTACTGCGGGTTGGGAAATCAAAGTTGTAGACGGAATATTAATGGGAACAATAACAAATGTTCCCGGCTATTCAAATGACGAAGTTGCATTTAAAACAAAAGGAAAAGGTCCTTATAAAGATTTTCCGGTTCCGGGTGAAATGCATAAAATGAAAACAGTCGGCACCCCATGGATTTATAACATGAAAAAAGTTTCCGAAGGAAAATGGGCAGGCGGTTCGATTGTAGATCCTAACGACGGCAATAAATACAAATGCAAAATAACATTCCATGCAGCAGACGGCAAAAAGTATAAAGTGGACACTTTAGAAATGCGCGGCGAAATCGGCATGGGAATTGGAAGAAGTCAATATTGGCTTTCTGCAACTGAAGAAGAAGCAAGAAACGTACAATAGATTTTAATAGGAAGTCATTCCATAAAAATAGCTTATTTATAGTTGACAAAACCTATTGACACCGTAAAATAAAGAACATGAACTTTCTAAAAATTTTTTCTAATTACTCTCGATTTTCTCGTTCTTCAACAATTTTTGTTTTTGCAGCATTTTTGTTAATTTTTTCATCTACAACAATATATGCCAGTGCACAACCAGAATTAATTGAAGAAACAACAGACAGTAATAAAACGGAGCTTTCTCAAGCAGAAAAAGCGTTAAAAACACGACAGTACACAGAAATGATGCGAAGTGTTTTTTCTTTTGTGGAACAAAACTATGTAGACGAAGTTGATTCTGCTGCTTTGTATGAAGGTGCTATGAAAGGCATTATGGACGCACTTGGCGATCCATATACCGTTTATCTTGATTCTTCGCAAATGAGAAACATGAACGATACAACAGTAGGTAACTTTGGGGGAGTTGGTCTTTTAATTTCAAAACCGAATGTTTCAACTCCAGAAAAGCCCGCATATGTTGAAGTTGTTTCTCCAATGGAAGATACTCCCGGCTGGAAAGCTGGAATTCAAGCAGGCGATTTAATTTTGTCTATAGATGGAACAAATACAGCTGACATTTCAATGGACGAAGTGCTTTCACTTTTGCGCGGCGAAGTTGGCAAGTCTGTAAAAGTTCATATGAAGCGCGGCAAAAACATGGAATATGATGTAACTCTTGTTCGTGCCGTTATTGAAGTTCCAACTGTAAAATACGGAATGATAGGCAATGATATCGGTTATCTTAGAATAATTGAATTTACGCCAAAAACGCCGGAGAGAGTACAAGATGCTCTAAATTCTTTTGCCGCGTCAGGTTACAAATCTCTTCTTATTGATTTGCGTAATAATCCCGGAGGACTTATTGACAGTGTCGTTGCGGTTGCGGACAAATTTATTGATTCAGGCCCCATTGTTTCAACTAAAAGCAGGCTGAAATCTGAAAATACAGTATTTACTGCAAAAAAAGCAAACACAACCGCACCTAGGGGAATGCCGATTGTTGTTCTTATAAACAAAGGTTCTGCAAGTGCTTCTGAAATTCTTGCCGGAGCCTTAAAAGATGACCATTTAGCATATCTTGTCGGCGAAAACACATACGGCAAAGGTTCTGTTCAGCAAGTTATTCGTCTTAATTTGCACAACGATGGAATAAAACTTACAACGGCGCGATATTACACACCAAGTGACTCAAACATTGATAAAGTCGGAATTCCGCCGGATAGAGAAGTACTGTTCCCCGAATTATCGGAAGAAGAAGAAAAAACATATTTAAAAGTTTATCAATCTGATGAAATTAAAAAATATGTTGAAGCTCGCCCGAACATGAGCCAGACTGATGTTGCCGAATATGCAAAAACTCTAAAGAAAACATACAACATAGAAGAGCGTGTGCTTAGAAAACTCATCAATAATGAAGTTTACAGAACAAAAACACAACCGCTTTATGATTTGGATTATGATATTCAGCTTGTTGCGGCAATAAATATACTACGTAAGGAATCTTTTACTTCTTTAATGCGCAAAACTAAAACAATAAGTGAATTGCAAGAAGAAGCTAAGAAAAAAGTAGTAACAGAAGAAAAAACTACAAAGAAAAATTAATGCGGCAGTTTTTGCTCGATGTAGAGCTTGCGCCGTTTCAAAAGTTGTCTGTAACAGGCAAAGATTTTAAATATTTAGCGCAAGTTCTTCGTTTATGTGTGGGAAACTCTTTTGAAGGCAGGTTGCCATCCGGTGAGTTATGTACGCTTTTTGTTGTTGAACGCACAAAAAACAGGATTGTGTTACAGCGCATTGAAAATTGCGAAACCGACAAAACTGCTCTAAAAAGCAACTGTGCTGACAGCACTGGTAGTACCGGCAGCACAATTAAAGGCGGAATGAATGCTGCGCTTGTAGCTCAAAATGAAACTTCTTGTTTTTTGCCGAACGGCAGTTGTTGCGGTTATGGTGCTGCCATATGGCTTTTGCAATGTATGCCTAAAGCTTCAAAAGTAGATGATATTGTAAGACAATGCACTGAAATTGGCGTCGAAAAGATTTTTTTAGTTAACAGCGACCGTTCTGTTTCAGAATCAAAAAAGAACAGCGGTCTAAAAATAGAACGGTGGAACAGAATAATTAAAGAAGCTCGCCAGCAATCTGCCTCTCCTGTTAATACGGTTTTGCATGAACCGTTGGCAATGAAAGATATGCTCAAAACACTGAAAATATGTCTTGAAGAAAGATACGCCATAACAGGCAAAGAGCCAGTGCTTCTTGTGCTAACTGAAGCACCACTTGAAGCAAAATCGCTTCATGGACTTGTTGCAGGAAAACCGTCTACAGTTGTTGTTGCTGTAGGCGCAGAGGGAGGAATAAGTCCTGCAGAACTTAAAATGCTCAAAGAATTTGGGTTTGAGATGCTTCATTTTTCTACAAATGTTCTGCGCTCTGAAACTGCTGCAATATATGGAGTTTCTACAGTTCAATCTATAATGACGGAGTTTGATTTATGGCTGTACAAAGAATAAATGTATTAAATGTTCCTGTTGATGTTCTTCGTCCTGAAGATATAGAAGTAGAAATATTATCGCTTCTGGACAAGCCTGGTGCCAAGCAGATTATTTTTTTAAGTATTTGGGATTTGCTTTTTGCACGTGCAAATACAGAATATCTTGTTTGTTTACAGAAAGCAGATCTTGTTTTGCCTATATCAAAATCAATTCTTTTTGGTGCACGTTTTTTAAAGCAAGATATTCCTGTAAGATATAATCCTTTTTTTTCAATTATTTCTGTTCTTGCAGTTCTTAACAAACATTACAAAAGTTTATATCTTTTTGGTGCTCACAAACCAAGCCTCATGCAAGCGGAACGTAACGTGCGTTCAACCTTTGAAAACATTCAGATTGTTGGGCGATGTGTTGGATATTACGACAAGATGGAAGAAAAAAACATTATCGCAGCAATGTTTAAGGCTTCTCCGGCTGTCGTTCTTTTGGGTAGTGGTATAAAAAATCCTGAACGTTGGGTTTATCGTCGAAGAAACTGCTTTAATTCAAGCATTTTTATTGCACACAAAGACGTACTAGATATTTTTTCAAAACGGAAAAAATACGTGAACCCCAAAACTTTTGAAAAAGGGCTTGAAATATGGCCTGCAATTATCAAAAATCCACTAAAACTGTTTCTGTTTTTTCCTTTTATCTGGTATTGCATATTGCTTGTATGGTACAGAATATTCAAACTGAATCGAACAAAAGAAAATCGCTGAAAATATGCTTTTATGCTTTATTCTAGGTCGCCAGTCTAGTGTCCAAAATAATTTACACAAAAGCTCCAATTGTTTTGAATATCCGAAGTTCTTTAATAATCCAATCATATAAGCATCGCAAATCAATCGAATGTTAGAAGATACACACGCGAAATTTTCCTCTTGATAAAATAAGAATGCTGATACTGTACAATAAAGTTCGCAATTTGGAGTAGAAAAAAGCCATTGAAAATTCGACAATGTTGGTGAACAAAACTAACAAAAGGAACAAACAATGGCTAAGAAAAACGATACTGCATTTTTCGAA
>JAAYQG010000011.1 GCA_012519415.1 Treponema sp.
GAATTCTAAAAAAATTGCTGATTCTATAATTGATAAAATAAATGAAAAAATACTTATAGTCGTATCTCATGATGATTTTGTTAAAAATATATTCAGGACTGATCAAACTGAATATATCGAAATATAAAGAGGAGGCACATATGGTTATTCTTAACAAGAAAAAAGAAAGCTCTATCTATTCAGATGTAACTTTTAAAAAGTGTTGCCCTGGATGCAGAGCACCTACTTGTCCTGGCTATCTTTGTTGTGGTCCAGCAGGTAGATAATGGTATTTTATATTCAATAATAAAATTTTCTAGATTTTAAAAAATGGGGCAAAAATATTAAAATTTGTTTGATTTGATAAATCATTCAAAATAAAGATTTTTGCCCCCTCTTTCTTTAGAATAATTCAGGATTTATCTATGATTTCTAAATTCCAAGTTTTTGCGGTCCAAAAACTTGATAGTTGGAGCGTTTTTGGATTTTGTGCTGTGTGAATAGTTCCACTTTTTAAAGACGAATAATTTTAGAATTTGTTAAGACTTCATTCCCTGTTTCTGTGATTAGTATGTCGTTTTCAAGACGACAGCCGCCAAGTTTTGCATCATAAAGACCGGGTTCAAGTGTTACAACCATGCCGGGCATAAAAACTTGCGAAATATCGGCATTGCTTTTTATAGACGGCCATTCATGTGCTTCAAGTCCTATTCCGTGCCCTAAAGCATGAGGCATTTTTCTGTTTATTTGTTGAAAAATCGAATCTGTTTTTATGTTTGCTTCGCATACGGGAATACCTGCTTTGTATAAATCTAATGATATGTTTGCAGCAGTTTGCACAGATTCAAGCATCTCATTTTGTTTTTTTTCAAGTGTACCACGCGCAACAGTAAGTGTAACATCGCTTGTGTAGCCGTCATAAATAAGACCGAAATCTAAAATAGAAAGTCCTTTGTCCGCAAACATTCCGGATGTATAGCCCGGAAAGGCATGTATATAAAAACTTCTTGATGCTCCTGCTGCAAGTGTACCAAAACCTGTGCCTTCAAGATTATTACTGTGTGCGGCTTTTTCTATAAAAAGTGCAACCTCTATTTCACTTGTAAATTTTCCATCAATAAGCCCTGCTTCAATTGTTTCTATAACTTCGTTGGTTAATGCGCAAGCTTTGCGAATTGTTGCAATTTCAGTTTCGTCTTTTATTGCTCGCATATATTTTATATGCTGATTAACTCCGTTTTCGCGGCAAAGCACATCGTTTCTAACAAAAGTTTCAACATATTTTAGAAATACAGGATATGGCGTTCTAGAAGGAATTTCAATTTTTTGATTGGGCATTATTTGGAATATGGCAGCAATTCCTGCAGCAGCTTGAACATTAGACCTGTCAAATTTTGTAAATGGAATAATTACGTTGACATCCGCTTTTTCATTTGCAAGATGTTCGTCCCAAGGAGATAAAATCGCTTCTCCCGTAAAGCTGATTCCTAAAATAGCATCGTTTGGATGACCTGAAAAATATCTAAGAGCGGGATCTCTCATATTTTCAGAATCTTCAATAATAACAAGTGCTATATTATTTTGTTCCATCCAAGCTGCAAGAGCCATACATCTTTTTTGATACACCGAAATATTTTTCATAACCACTCCAATATAAATAAAGTTTGCGTTGCAAACTTTGCAAATCAAAACTTTGACGCTATTTCCGGCAAAGTTTTCATTAGAACTCCTATAAAAACTCGATGAGGAAGTATCAACTTCCGAATTGAGTTTTTAGCGCACTTTCGCAATGGAATGAGAAAGTGCAGTAAATAAACAAGTTTGCGTTGCAAACTTGCGAATGCAAACTTTGACGCTATTTCCGGCAAAGTTTTCATTAGAACTCCAATATATCATTCATTCGGAATATTTGATACATCGCAGACATCGCTATTGTCGCTATTATTGTTTCTGCTGCTGATACTCGAAATTGTACTTTGAATTTGCGGCGAAGTTGTTTTTTGTTTATTCATCTTTGTTTTCACCGTATCTATGATTATTTTTAAAATAGGATCTTTCGTTAATGCAAGCAATGCAAGCATTATAACTCCAAATATAATTGCTGATAAAGATAATGGTATTCCTTGTGCAAATAGTCTGTTCATTTTTTCAAAAGGACTACATAAAAACGGTTTCAAAAAATAAAGCGGAACAATAGAAATTGCCGAAAGAACAAATGTTTTAACTGAATAAAACATTGTGCTTTTAAACAAGTAGAATACATCAGTTATATTTGTCTTTTTTAGGAATATAAAAAGTGCTACTGTATTTACAAGACTTGATGCAGAAAGTGCAAAAGCAATGCCCGAACCGGAAAAAGATTTTGAGAGAATTGCCGCAAGAATCATATTTACAGTAAAGCTTATAATTCCAGCCAATGTAGGAAGTTTTGAGTTTCCTTGTGCATAAAAAGCCGGCGCAATAATTCTGTTGAGTGCGATAAAGTAAAGACCTGTTATATGCCACGAAAAAGCTTTAAGCGTTAATTTTACAGAATCTTCTGTAAAGCGACGTGCTTGAAAAATCAATTTGATAATATTTTCGCCATAAAGCAAAGAAAAGAAAGTTACTGGAATTGTAATTAATGCAATTATACAGCATGCTCTTCGCAACATATCCTTAAAATCGTTCCATTTTTTGTTTTGTGCAAGCATTGAAAGGTCTGGCAAAATTACAGTTCCAATTGAAACTGCAAAAATTCCAAGAATGAGCTCTTGCAGTCTAATCGAAAACTGAAGACTTGACGCAACGCCAACACCTGCTTGTGTTGCAAAACGAGTGGAAACAAAATCATTCAGCTGATATGCTGCCATACCTAAAATTGTTGGTGCAACTAATGCAATTATGCGTTTTGTTCCGGGGTTAGAAAATGCTTTTTTTAATGAAGTAAATTGAATTTTCCAATTTGTAGCTAAAACAAAAGGAAGTTGAAAAAGTGCTTGAACTGTTCCCCCAAAAACTACACCTATTGCCATTGCACGTGCAGGATTATCTGTATAAGGTGCAAGAAGATAAGTAGCACTAATTATAATTATGTTTAATAAAATCGGAGTAACACCAGATGGCAAAAAAATCTTTAAGCTGTTTAATATTCCCTGAAAAAAAGCTGCAACTGAAATTACAATTAAATACGGAAACATTAGTCTTGTAAGAAAAGTCATTTCCGGAAGAATATCTTTAGATGCGTTGTTTGCAAAAAGCGGAATAATATGTGGCGTTAAAATTATGCAAATAATAGTAGAAGTTGTTGTAAGAAAAGTTACTAAAGTAAATGTGGCATTTATAAATTCTTGAGTTTCTTCTTTTGATTTGCTTTTAAGATACGAGCGAAATGTTGGAATAAAAGCCACAGAAATGCTACCTTCTGCAAAAAGTTTTCGAAAAAGATTTGGGAACATAAATCCGACAGTAAAAGCGTCTGAAAGAGAAGATGTTCCAAGCAAAGCTGCTTTTGTCATTTCGCGGATAACGCCGAGAAGTCTAGAACAGAACGTTAATATCGAAAGTTTAAGGCCGGCCGAAGCGATAGATTTTTTTTTCATAACTTTTACAGAATACTTTTGTTGCTGATTTGTTTCAATAGGTTTATAATATTGTTTATATGCTCTAAAATCTCTAAAATTATTAGTGGGAAAAATCATTGCGCTAAAGATTTTTTACAAAGAATTTTTGCAAAGAATATTTAACATTTGGGAGGTTTATAAATTGAAAAAAGGCATTTTTTTTCAAAAGGTTGGAAAAACATCTGTTATACCTATTTCTTTTAAGATATTGGCTGTTTTTTTGTGTCTTCTGTTATTTTCAAACTTTATAACAAATTATATAAATATGTTACTAAACAGAAAATATATGTTTTCCGTAACAAACCAGCTATTAGTAAAAGAACTTAAAGAAATTTTTACAAATGCAAGTAATCAATATGAAATATTTAAGTTTTCATCTGATGTAGAAAGCAGTATTTCTTCTATTTTATCATCTGCAAAAAAAGGATTTACGCATGACCACAGTATGCTGCTAGGTGTAGACCCATTAGGTTTTATAGTTTTTGGTGTGAGTGCAGATGGATATGAATATAAGACGTTCCCTGATAAAGAGGCTTTAGCTAAAATCAAAACAGACAGCGAAAACGGAATTGCAGAAGGTTCTATGTATTTTACAACAGAAGAAGGTAGAAATCTTGCTGTTTATAAATATCATGAAGATTGGCAATGTTTTTTGATTCGCTCGGAACTGCTTTCTGATATGAATGCGGATTCTAACCGTGTCTTTTTGATTATCTGTATAATTACAATTTTTCTTATTGCAGGGTTTCTTGTTTTAGGTTTTTATATGTTCAATGAGATTCTTCGCTACTTAAAACAGATGATTCAAAGCCTTTACGAAATGCAGAAAAAACAATCGCTTGACTTGCTTGATTTAACAGGTGCGCCAAACGATGATATTACATATCTTGGTGCTTCGTTCAACTCTCTTTCATCTTCGATAAACAACTTGATGTCTATTTTTAGACGTTTTACAACGCGCGACGTAGTTGAACATGCATATAAAAATCATCATGTAGGGCTTGAAGGTTCTCAAAGAGAATTGACGATTTTGTTTTCAGACATAAGAGGCTTTACTTACATGACTGAAACTTTGGGAAACGACATTATTAATCTGCTTAATATTCATTATTCTCGAACAATTAACAAAGTGCATGACCAAAACGGAATTATCGGTTCTATTATTGGAGATGCAGTTCTAGCTATTTATGGTGCGCTTCGAGATAATTATCACAATAAATCTCTTGAAGCAGTGCGCAGTGCATGGGAAATAATAAAAGAAACGGCGAAACTTAGAGATGCAATAATTGCTCGACGTGCTGAAATTGAAGAAGAACGTTCTCTCACGGAAGCAGAAGAGCGCGTTTTCAAAGCTGTTTTAATAGATGTTGGTGTAGGTATAGACGGCGGTAATGTTTTTTACGGCAACATCGGGTCTATTGAACGTATGACAACAACAGTAATCGGCGACAATGTAAATGCTGCAAGTCGTCTTGAAGGATTAACTAAAATTTATCACTTGCCTATTATTGTATCAGAGTATGTAAAAGATGATGTTTCCAGCATGACATCTCAATACCGTTTTTATGAAATTGATACGGTTCAAGTCAAAGGGAAAACCGAAGGTAATAAAATATTTTTCCCCTATGATACTTTGCAACCAGATGAAAATCTTGAAAAACAGTTTGAAGATTTTGAAGAGGGACTTCAAAATTATTATTCTGGCAACTGGGCTGAAGCTAAAAAGCATATGCGAAAAAGTGGACTTGATGTTGCTGAAATTTTTCTTCAGCGAATGTCTGTAAGAAATTTGCCTGAAAATTGGAGTGGTATATGGACAATGACAACAAAATAAATATTTCTAAACCGGAAGTAGTACTTTTTATTGGTGATAAACTTGTTCCATCGGATTTATCTGCTACAAACAGTTACGATATTGAATCTGAATTTGCAAAAGCAAAAGCAAACCGTTCATATAAAGTAATTTTTATAATTGTAGGAATCGGCATTTTTGTAGTTCTGTTTTCAATACTTTTTTCAAAATACATAAAAACTAATAATGAAAAAATGAAAGTTAGTGTTGAATCTTTCGATGATTTGAATTTGCGTCGACTTTTAGATTCTGTTTCTCGCATAGAAAATGAACTTTCGCTTGCTGTGTCTGAAAAAAAACAAATAGATGATGCTTATAAAGAAAGTATTTTAAGTGCTGAACAAGTTCGTGATGCAGATTTACATACTTTGCAATATATGAATCTTTCCAAAAGTGAATATAACAAGCAAAAACGAAAAATTGAAGAATCTTGCGAACATAAAATTGCTTTTATAGAAACTACTTACAAAGAAGATACTGAATATATTGATGCAAAAATAAAAGATATTACAAATGAACTTGCAGCAATGGACAGTGCAAATCTTGAAAGAGCGCAAAAAATGCAGTCTGAGATAGACTCGCAGCGTCAGGTTTTTGAAATTGAAAAGCAGCAATTAATAGAAGAATATGAATTAAACATCGAAACATTGAAAAATCAGCTTGCTGCTCAAAAAACGGAAGCTTATAAAGAGCGCAATCGTGTTGTAGACACAATCGCTACGCGATATAAAAAAGAAATAGCGGCTTTGAAAGAAACAATAGATTCTTTAGATCCTGAAATTTCTAATAAAAAAGCTGACGATATTCTTCTTGATACTGAACTTCTTGAAAATACAGCACCGCAGTTTTTGAGTTTTTTATCAGAACAATATGATTTTTCTGAAGCCGATATACTGTTGCTTGCTACAATAGATAAAAAACTTGAAAATTTTGATTATTTATCTAACATAATTGCTGAACAACCACACAAAAACAGCCTTGCATCGTTTGCAAGAGCTCGAAACTTTATCCTGCATTCTTTTGCAGGCGATGCGGTTACATTGCTGAAAAATATTTTATCTGCAAGAACAGAAGCCGAGCAGAATGCAGTCAAGCTTGATTCTTTGATTAGTTCTTACGAGCTTTATTTTGAAGCAGAACTAAAAGATTCAGGAGATTCCGGCTGTGTTATAGATTCACGGAATAAATCTGAAATTATTGTATATATTTTGCCCGCTTATAAAAACAAAATTGAAAATACAATAGCTTCTGTTTATAGAACGCCGGACGAAGTAATCGGTGAAGTTATGCTTAAAAAACAAGGCAATGTAATTGTGGCTGTACCGCAAAATACAAGAACTTCATCAAAAATAAAAACAGGCGACCGTATTTTGATTAAAAATTCACAATAATAAATACTAAAGTCAAAATGAGCGAATATACAAACATCACTTAAAAGATTTTAATTTCTTTTAAGTGATGTTTTTTTATAAAATATTTTTAGTTTTGACAGTTGTTTATGCGATGAGCAATTTTCGTGTTTATGCGAATCAAACTATTAACCGCAATTAACTGCAACTTTTGATGAATAATTGCGTCTATATATTTGCAGAAATTATACAATGAATATTTTTATTTATTTGTACGGAAAAGCTCAAGCGATAATACAAAAGTTAAAACTCCGTTGTGAGGTTATGATGTAGTTATGCTTTTTTCATGTTATATGTTTACAAATGTATAGATTTATGCGAATATTTAGCTTGCGAATTATTCGCATATGTTTGTTTCGACATTTGTCATAAAACTGAAACCTTCCGTATAATAGATTTGAGACTGATACAAAATGTTAAAATGTGTATAATATAAATATAAATAAACAAAAGGAATTGCTTACACAGCTTAAACAACAAAAGATAAAATATTCAAAATCTAATATAAAAATAATAAATTTTGTTTAATGTTTATGTGTAGGTTTTTGTAGATTTTATGGAAGAAAACAAAAAAGTATCTTTAAATCAAAAAAAATGCAGTGCAAAAATACCTTTGCGTGTCGGCATTGATGTCGGTTCAACTACAGTAAAAATAGTAGTTCTCGATGAAAATGATAAAATGCTTTATGGTGATTATGAACGACATCGTGCAGACATTAGAAGTACAATTATTTCTGTTGTTACAAAAGCTTTAGACTATGTGCAAAATCAAGTTGACGGCGGCGAAGAGAGATTGCTTGCGGTACGTGTTGCAGGTTCCGGTGGTTTTGCTGTTTCTCAGTGGCTTTCCATCCCTTTTATTCAAGAAGTTGTTGCTTCTACAACAGCAGTTCGCAATATTATTCCACATACTGATGTTGTAATTGAACTTGGTGGCGAAGATGCAAAAATAACGTATTTTACAGACGGAATCGAGCAGCGCATGAACGGAACTTGTGCCGGCGGAACAGGCGCATTTATTGACCAAATGGCAGCTTTGCTTGAAACAGATGCAGCCGGTTTGAATGAACTAGCTCGCGGTGCTTCAACAATTTATCCTATTGCTGCAAGATGCGGCGTTTTTGCAAAAACTGATGTACAGCCACTCATTAACGAGGGCGCACGAAGAGAAGATATTGCTGCCTCAATTTTTCAAGCTGTTGTAAGCCAGACAATATCAGGTCTTGCATGTGGAAAACCGATTCGCGGCCGTGTTGCGTTTTTGGGCGGTCCGCTACATTTTTTAGATCAGCTTAGACTTAGATTTATTGAAACATTAAAACTTGAAGGCGATGCTATAATTGTTCCCGAGAATTCACAATTGTTTGTTGCCGGTGGAGCTGCTTTTTCCGCCTTTGATACCAAAAAACATGAAGAAGAACATATAAGCTGTAGCGGAAACTGTGTATCAGATTATTCCGACTGCGAAAAATTAAATACACACGCAAATGATATTGCTATAGCAGAAGAAAATTTTGTTACAATAAAAGAATTGCGTTCTTCGTTGAAAAAGCTTATTGGTGCAGAAATGCAAGAAGTTCAGCGGATTGAACCTCTCTTTACAAATCAAAAAGAGCTTGATGAATTTTACGAACGCCATTCAGCTGAAATAGCTGCAACGTCAGATTTAAATGCTGCTTCAGGGCCGGTTTTTCTGGGACTTGATGCAGGTTCAACTACAACAAAAGCTGTCTTAATTGATTCGGACGGGCGCATTTTATGGCGTTTCTACGATGTAAATGCAGGAAATCCTGTAGAGTTGGCTGTGCGTGTTTTAAAAGACCTTTATAAGCAATTACCAAAAGATGTATATATTGCGCGTTCAATTTCTACAGGTTATGGAGAAGCACTTTTTCAAGCAGCACTTGGCGTTGACGCTGGCGAAGTTGAAACGATTGCGCATTATCGAGCTGCTGATTTTTTTGTGCCCGGTGTTGAATTCATTTTGGATATTGGCGGGCAAGATATGAAATGTTTGCGCATGAAAGACGGCGCAATCACATCAATTCAGCTTAATGAGGCTTGTTCTTCTGGCTGCGGAAGCTTTCTTGATAATTTTGCGCGTTCACTTGGAATGGATGTTCGAGAATTTAGTCGGAAAGCTTTGCTTGCAGAAAAGCCTGTTGATTTAGGCAGTCGCTGCACCGTTTTTATGAATAGCCGGGTAAAGCAAGCGCAAAAAGAAGGTGCAACAGTTGCGGATATTTCTGCAGGATTGTCGTATTCTGTTATAAAAAATGCGCTTTTTAAAGTAATAAAGCTTAGGCAAGCTTCGGAAATCGGTTCAAAAGTTGTTGTTCAAGGCGGAACATTTAACAATGACGCAGTTCTTAGAGCTTTTGAAAAAATTGCAGGTATAAATGTTTTTAGGCCGGATGTTGCAGGTTTAATGGGTGCTTATGGTGCTGCGCTAATTGCAAGAGATCAGTGGCTCGATATTATAAAGCTGAAACCGGAAGATGAAGGATACGATTCAAATATTTCTGTGATAGAAGAGCTTAAAAAAAGAACTTCTATTCCAGAAATTCATTCTTCTTTGGCTTCTGTTGAAGAACTTGAAAATTTTTCAGTGTCGCTTGAACTTCGTCGTTGCGGTAAATGTGCAAATAATTGTCTTTTAACAATAAATACATTTTCAAACGGAGATGATCTAAAAAGGCCTGCACGTCGTTTTGTAACAGGCAATCGTTGTGAACGAGGTGCCGAGCTGTTAGAAAACGAAAATGCTTCTGTAAAAACTATTGATGCAAGCAATGCGAAAAATACCGAAGATGATGATAAAAATGTACCGAATCTTTTTGCGTGGAAATACAAGCGTTTGTTCAGTTATGTTCCGCTAGAACTTAAAAATGCACCGCGCGGTACAGTTGGACTTCCGCGTGTTTTGAATATGTATGAAAATTATCCGCTGTGGTTCACTTTTTTTACCGAATTAGGCTTTTCTGTAAAACTTTCGCCGCGTTCAGCGCGTTCTGTATATGAGCTTGGGCTTGAAACTATTCCATCTGAATCAGTTTGTTATCCTGGCAAAATTTCGCACGGGCATATTGAAACTTTGCTAAAAGCCGGAGTTAAATTCATTTTTTATCCATGCGCTCCGTATGAAATAAAAGAAGATCCCGGTGCCGGCAATCATTATAATTGTCCGATTGTTACAAGCTATCCAGAAGTGTTACGCAATAACATAGATGCTTTGCGACGAAATCATAATGTACGTTTTATGAATCCGTTTTTGCCCATTGACGATAAGCGAAGACTTGCAGAACGCTTATGCGAAGAGCTTTGTGATGAATTCAATATTCCTAAAAATGAAATTTTTGCGGCGGTTGATAAAGCATGGATAGAGCAGAAAAAATTCAGAGAAGAGGTTCAGCAAAAAGGCGAAGATGCGCTTGAAGAAATTATTCGACGCGGCATAACAGGTATTGTGCTTGCCGGTCGCCCATATCATCTTGACCCAGAAATAAATCACGGTATTCCAGAACTTATTGCAGGGCTTGGAGTTGCAGTATTTACAGAGGACAGTGTGGCTCATTTTACTGCTGTTGAAAGACCGCTCCGCATTGTAGACCAATGGACTTATCATAATCGTCTTTATCGTGCAGCGGCTTTTGTTGCAGGAACTCCGAACTTGGAGCTTGTTCAGTTGACAAGTTTCGGTTGTGGACTTGATGCTGTAACGAGCGATCAAGTTGAAGAAATACTTAATGCAAAAAACCGAATGTATACGCTTATAAAAATTGATGAAGGGTCAAACCTCGGTGCTGTTCGTATTCGCATAAGGAGCTTGATTGCTGCTGTGCATGAGAGATCGCGCAATAGAAAATATAAAAATCTTTCTGTAACATCGGCAGCTTATAAGCGAGTTGTGTTCACAAAAGAAATGAAGCGCAAATATACAATACTTGCTCCGCAAATGTCGCCGATTCATTTTAAGATTTTGCAAACGGCATTTGAATATTCCGGCTACAATTTTGTTATTCTTCCTGATGTTGATACAGAGGCTGTAGATATTGGTCTTCAATTTGTCAATAATGATGCTTGTTATCCTTCGATTATTGTAACCGGTCAAATGATTGCAGCTTTGCGTTCCGGAAAATACGATTTGAACAAGACTGCATTGTTGATAACACAGACAGGTGGCGGTTGTCGTGCAACAAATTATATTGGATTTATCCGCCGTGCTTTAGCAGATGCAGGCTGGAGTCATATTCCCGTTATTTCGCTTTCTGTACAGGGGTTTGAGAAGAATCCCGGATTCAAGTTTACAATTCCGCTTATTCAGAGAGCGATGATGGCTATTATGATTGGTGATCTTTTAATGCGTGTGCTTTACAGAGTGCGTCCTTATGAACGAGTTGCAGGTTCTGCCGATGAACTTTATCAAAAATGGAATGATAAAACTATAGAAATGCTCAAAATTCCGACTTTCTATTCATATCATAAACTGATTCGTGGAATAGTTCGCGATTTTGATAACCTTCCATTAAAGCCCGGCAGAAAACCTCGTGTCGGTGTTGTCGGTGAAATTCTTGTCAAATTTCATCCGACTGCGAACAACAATCTTTTTGCAATTATTGAAAAAGAAGGAGCAGAATGTGTTGTACCTGATCTTGCTGATTTTCTGTTTTATTCATTTTCTACCGGAATTTATAGATATGAAAAATTATCTTTCCCCAAAAAAACGGAACGAAATGCAAAATTTTTAATTTGGCTTGTTGAGCGGTATCGCTACTATATTAAAAAGCAGCTTAAAAAATCAAAACGTTTTGAGCCGCCAAAGTCAATTTATGAATTAATGGAAGGCGTTGATGATGTCGTTCAGCTGGGCAATATAACAGGCGAGGGGTGGTTTTTAACGGCTGAAATGGTTGAGCTTATTCAGATGGGAGTTTCTTCTATTGCTTGTGTTCAGCCATTTGCTTGTCTACCAAACCATGTAACCGGCAAAGGAATGATAAAAGAGCTTCGTCATCGTTATCCGGGTGCAAATATCAGTGCTATTGATTATGACCCGGGTTCAAGTGAAGTAAATCAGCTAAACCGCCTGAAACTTTTGCTTGCAAATGCTCCGCTTGGAAGACATCCTGATGAGGGATAGATTTTTATGAATGAAAACTACCAAACTTGTACTTCAACAGGCATCTTGTCTGATTTAAGTACAAGTTTGATGTAAGATTTTATAGGTACAAATTGATTTTTTATCGCCACATAAACCGATGTGCAAGGAGCTTAAGCTTTGTTATTATTAATAGACTTGCGGTCATATTCTTCTTGTTTAAGCAGACTTTCATAATCTCTAAGCATTTGCTTTAATGTTTTTTCTCGGCTGTACATATTTTCTTCAGAAATTACGCTCCAGCCTGATAAATTTCTTCCTTTTTCGATACAAGATAATGCTTTTTTTGTATATTCAATAGCTTTTTTATAAACGCCGAACGTCGCATATTCTTTTGCTTTATATCCATAATAAATGGAATACAAATTCTGGCTACCGGATGTCTGGCATTTTTCTTCGTCCAGCATTGAAATTGTTGTGCTCATTTTTTTTACGTCATTAGCAAAATAAGCAGTAGCAGCATAATAAATATAAAAATTGTAGTACAAATCATTTTTGTTTTCTGTATTTTCAAATGCAGGATTTGCTTCATCAAAATAATTCAATATTTTTTTAAAAGACGTAGTATACAATTTGTTTATTTTTGCTTGGTCTTTATCTGTAATATTTTTTCCGTTGTAAGTGTTTAATATTTCATTTAATTTGGCGGTTTCTTTTTCATAAAACATCACAGCTCTTAAAAATCCTGCGGCAGGAATTTTTATTTTTCTTTCAAGAAAATTAGTTACAATGGAATATTCCGATGACGTAACATAATTTTCGCCAAAGTATCCCATTCGTACAGCTAGTATCCATGGGGTAGCATCTTTTGACGGTTTGTAAACTGCATCAGCATATTTTAATATGCGATTATTGTTTTGGTTTTTAGCCGGAAATTTTGTGTTATTATAGGTGAACACTTTATCTTTTTCATTTTCAGAAACTTTTATATCATATTTTTTTATACAACGCAGAACTTTATCAAGATATTCTTGATAATCTTTGCCAATGGACAAAGCATAAAATACTCTACCAAATGCATAATGTACGGCATAATCTTCCCAAGAATCATAAGAATTTAGGATTTCATCAATAAACGGTTTTGCAAGATTCAATGCTTCTGTTTCAGAAAGCCAGCCTGCGGCAATGCTCCATCTTAAAACAGAAAGCATCCTGCCGTTATCCCATGCAAGAAGCCCATATTCTCCTAAAGTTTTTTGCATATCTGCAACATAATACAATCTTGCAATTAAAGGTGTTTCCATACATTCTTTTATTATAAGTTGCTCAAGTGATTTTTTTGATGTTTGATTAAGTTTTTCTTTTAGTTCATTGTATGTTTTTGCATGCCCTAACTGTTTAAGCCTGTATGATTCAATAATGTTTAATACATCTTCTCTTGAAAAAAGCTCCCATGAGTTTTCTAAAATACTTTGAGATGCGCTTTTCGAACCTATAGGCACATATCTTTCAGGATTTACAGTTGTTATGCTTAGGGAATTTTGTTCCATTAAAGGTTCGGACAAAAGACAAAACCACTTTTCGTCTTCAGAGAGCATTTGCCATTCTTCAATCATCTTGCTAGAAACATTTGCAAAAAGTGTAATGCATAAACAGAAAAATACAATTAACAAAGCAATTTTTTTCATATCAACTTCCAATCTCGATTTTTACGCTGCTTTGCAACAAAGCGAAAACAGCATTTTATAAAAAAGTTTGCAACACAAACTTGTAAATATGGCGCATAAAAATATGCAAACAGCAAATTATATGCTGTTTTTAGTCTGCTTTTAAATAGCAACATCTTTTGGTAAATCTTTTTTTATTTTGATATTATCTTTGTCGTTATTTTCGTTTTTTTTGTAACGTTTTTGAACAAAATTTTTTATTTCGTCTATTTTTTCCTTTGAATTTTTAATATCTTCGTTATTAAAAAACTCCGTATTGCTTTTGTCTATAAGTGCAAAATTTTCTTCCGCTTTTTCTAAATAAAAAATTGCCTTTTCTAAATCTCTTGCTTCGTAATACATATAGGCACATTCTGAATAAATCGAAAATAAATGAAAATTCATAAACATACTTGTTACGGAAATAATTTTTTGTAAATCCCCTTTTAACGGCAACTGTTCTTTGGCTATTTTTAAATTTTCAACTGCTTCTGTTGCATAGTTTTCTGTGCTTGTCAGAATATATTCAGAATTATTCTTTAGCCCGCCTTCTTCAATATTATTCATAATTTCAGATATTTTAAGAATTTTATAGAAGGAATTTAAGTAATAATAGCTTTTTTCGTTTTCAAGGTTTGATATTAAAGATAACATCTGTTCCGATTGGTTTTCGGCAAGCAACATAAGACCATACCATATATAGAATTCATGGTATAAATACGATTTATGTTTTACTTTTTCGAAAGCTTTAGCATAGTTACTAATTTCGGTGTAATTTTCTGTTCCAAATAAATTTTCAGCTTGCAAAAAAGCAACAGCAGGAATATATGATTTTTCTTTTAATAATGATTTGTAGTTTGCTTTTTCAGAAGCAAGGAGTGATTTTTCTCCGTTATAACTGCCTTTTCTAATCAAATACCATTTTTCTGCGTCTTTTCCAGGATGATAAATTGCATCATCATAAGTTAATATTGTACTATCGTTTAAGTTGTCTGCAGGGAATTTTATATCATGGCTGATAAGCTGTGTGGGTTTGCGGCTTGATTTTGTTGAAGTATTATATTTTTTTATTTCTGTTACAATGCTTTTTTGATTAGCAGATAAATCATAACCCCAATACACAGTGTAGTAACACCAGCCCAAAGCAAAATGAACAGCATAATCTTCCCATGAATCATATGATACTAAAATCTGTTTTATCAAAGGTTTTGCAGTTTCAACAGCTTCTGTTTCCGAAAGCCAGCCTGCTGCAACGCTCCATCTTAAAACAGTCAAGATTCGTACTGCATCTAACGCAAACAGTCCGTGTGCGCCCATTTTATCTTTAGTTTCTGCATAAAAATACAAACTTATAATTTGAGAAAGTTCAAGACATTCAATTGTTGCAATTTCTTCTATTGAATAATCAGGATATTTTTCGTAGAAGGCATTCGCTTCTATAAAGTTTCTGTTATCGCCCCATTTATCGTTTTTATATTTGTCGACAAGATTAAGGACATCTTTTTTTGAATGAAGGTTCCAACCGTTTTGAAGATGCCCCTTCGAAACTCTTCCTTTGTTTTTGGGTTCAGGATTTACAGTTGTTAAGCTTTGTTTTTGAGCACATACAAAAGGTTCTGATAAAAGACATAACCATTTTTCGTCTTCAGAGAGCATTTCCCATTCTTCAATTACCTTGCTAGCAGGAGCTGCAAAAAGTGCAAGATTCATACAAATGAACATTAAAATGAAAGTAGATTTTTTCATATTGATATTGTATATGACATAATCATAAGGTGCAATATTTAAGGAATCTTTTGTGCATTACTTGCAAGTGTACATCAAGCATATTGTAATCAAAATATGCGGAATTGCAATTACAGCTATTATAAAAGGGTTTGCAATAAATTTTATTTTCAATATTTTCCAACAGTATGGAAATAAAGCAATAGTTTGTACAAACGGTTTAAAACAAAAAAAGCGAAACAACTTTTTAGTTGATTCGCTTTGAGCCACACTGGATTCGAACCAGTGACCCACGCCTTAAAAGGGCGTTGCTCTACCTTCTGAGCTAGTGGCCCAAATACCTGTTTTCGCAAGGCTTAAACAAGATAAGCGGTATAAAAAAAAATGTCAAGTAGTTTGTAAAAAAAATATCACCAAAAAATATCAGCAAAGTAATTCGTAAGCGATTTTGTCGCTGTTTGTCGCATTCTTGCCGTAGCATATGCGTTCAGGTTAAAAAAGCTGGTTCCTCTCCCCTAATGTAACCTTTACAAAACAGAGGAGTGTTCATATACTGGAATAATCCAATTCGTGTGCTTTTCATTAAAACTCAAAAACGCTATAATTAACTTATTATGAATTATTTAGCTGAATTCTTGCCGTCTTTTATGCATTTTGATGCAATCGACAGTTCAAATCTTGTTTTGCTTTTAGGTCTTATTTTGCTTTTAGGAACAATTAACGGCAGGCTTTTTCAAAAGCTTCATATTCCGCAAGTAGTAGGTTATATTGTTATAGGCATTATAATTGGACAGTCCGGTTTTCAAGTTTTAAGCTCGGCAGTAATTTCTGCACTTGACCCTATAAGTTCAATAGCACTTTCTTTGATTGGTTTTTTAATTGGCGGCGAACTTAAAATTGGAGTTCTAAAAAAATACGGCAAACAGTTTGTAGGAATTCTTTTGTTTGAAGCAATCGTTCCATTTTTTATTGTTTCAACAATTGTAACTTTTGTTTCTTATATGTTTACAAAAAATCTGCCTATTTCGCTTTCACTTGGTCTTTTACTTGGTGCAATTTCATCAGCAACAGCACCTGCCGCTACAACAGATGTTTTAAGAGAAAATCGCACTCGCGGTCCTTTAACTACAACAGTTCTTGGAATTGTAGCAATGGACGATGCGGTAGCTCTTATTCTTTATGCAATAGCATCGTCTATTAGTGCTTCGCTTTTGGGTGCTACAGGCGGAACTTTTTCATATAAGTTGTTAATGCTTGCTTACGATATTTTTGTTTCTGTTGCAGTAGGTTCCTTAATTGGACTATTGTTAAGCCGCTTTATTCTTAATGTGATGACGGACGAAGGACGTGTTATTGCATTTTCTTTAGGTTCAATCTTTTTATGCACAGGAATTTGCATTTTCTTAAATCTCGATACAATTTTAGCAGCAATGTCTCTCGGTTTTTTTATGGTGAATTTTGCACCCTCAAAAACAAAATCCTCATTTGCACTTGTTGAAAAATTTACACCGCCGATTTATGTGCTTTTTTTTGTGCTTGTTGGTGCAAAACTCAATATATGGAATGTTACGCCATATCTAGGCTTAATCGCATTGATTTACATAATCTTTCGAACGTTTGGAAAAACAATAGGTTCTATAATTGGTGCAAAATTAACAAAAGCACCGGAAACCGTAAGAAAATATTTACCCTGGTGCCTTTTGAGTCAAGCCGGCGTTGCAATAGGACTTTCAATAGCGGTTAATAATGATTTTTCAGATACTGTTGGTTCTGAAATAATTCTTATTATTACAGCAACAACTTTTGTGGTTCAATTAATTGGACCAATTTGCGTAAAATACGCCGTAACAAAAGCTGGAGAATGCGGGCTTGATATATGCGAAGAAGATATTATGAAAACGTGCAAGGTTTCTGATGTTCACTATGCTGGATTAAGCGTTTGCTCGCCGGGAACACCGGCAATTGTAAAAGAAACAACAAAGCTTTGTGATATACTCACTTCTTTTAGTCAAAATATGAACGTAAATTATGCTGTAAAAACAAAAGACAACAAACTTTCCGGCATAATTACACTCAAATATCTAAAAGAATCATTAAAGGTTCTTGAATTATCAGAGAGGATTATGGCGATGGACATTCAAGAAGAAAGTCCTTGTACATGCCGTCCCGATATGCTTATTCCTGAAGTGCTTGATTTGTTTGAAAAACATGATACGGAAGCACTCCCTATAACAGACGAAAACAACAATGTTTTGGGCGTTATTGAAAAACCAATAATCGACCATTATCTTAGAGGTCAAGTTATGGAACTACATAAAAAAATAGCCTCACTTGGCTAATTTTAAAACATTGCAGCTTGGGTCCGCCGCAAACCGGCAGATTTCGTCAGATTAAACCCAACAAACAAAACAAGATAAAGGAGCGTTTTATTTCTGTCGGCGGAACAACGATGAACGATGCAATCGTTAGTGCTGCGACGAGTACGAACACGATTTCTTTTTGGATAAATGATTTTAGATTGTGCTTCATGGTTTCTCCAGCAAAAAATCCAAAAGATATTTTGTATACATGCCGTTTCGTTCGATGTTTTGAAATTCATCGAACGTCAGAACGAACTTAGGGTAGTTGTCTTGTATCTTTTCGAGCGGGGCAAACTCGCGGTCGATTGTGCGTGTATCGGGCAGCAAATATGCAAGCTGGATGTACATGCGTTTGCCCCGGCGTTCTGCGATAAAGTCAATTTTAAGGTCGTCGATTTTGCCGACATGGACGGTATATCCACGTGTTCGCAATTCAAGATAGACGACGTTTTCGAGTAGCCCGGAAATGTCGCCGTCACGGTAGTCGATTAAGCCGTGTCGCAGTCCGATGTCGCCTGCAAAATAAAGGTGCGATTACCCTACGTACATTCACTCAAAGAAAAACGCAAAACGCTCAAAAGTCTTATGGCGAAAATTGCGCAACGATACAGCGCATCGGTACGTGAAGTCGGTTCGCACGATGCTCATCAGATTATAGAGCTTGGATTTTCGTTTACGGCCTTGTCGGAAGCTGAAGCCCGAGACAAGGCATATGCTATTGAGCAAACGATATGGGAAACGATTGCGAGCATGGGCGAATTGATTGAGTATTCGACAGACTGCGTGCTCCCCGATTTTTTGGGAAAACGGTTTATCTTTTAAAAATTTGATTCCATTTGCGATAACAAATTTTTTCTTTTAAAAAGAGAAAAAACTTGTGTATCCATTACCATTGTACAGATTTCCGGTTTATTTTTAAGATATAAACTGTCTTTGAACCGATTTATAGTATTTTCAAAATCTTCACGGTTATGTCCTAAAATTACAACCTTATTTAATTTTTCATCATAATAGATAATTGTACTTGCAAGATAGTCATTGTTGTTTGACCATCGGGTAAGCTTTCCGTTTTTTGATTTTTCCATTATCCATTTTTTATTAAATTCAGGCACCTTATTGTCCTTAAAAGCGGTTTCAAGAACACAGGACATTACCATCTTTCCCTTGTGCATTAATGGTGGCATTTCAGATATTCCAAAAGCTCCCCAAAGCGGCCAGGGATTAAACTGAAAAACAGAACTCATTCCCTGATTATCATAAAGTTGATTTGCAGTACAATATGCAAGATAATCAATATCTGATGGAATTATTCCTTTCCAGCCCATAACGGGTCCGTATGTCATGTAGAAACCACCCATATCAATTAAAAGTGTTACGCAAGTCAATAAATTTTCATCATAATTTATCTGAAGCGAATGTGAAAAAATTACATAAACACTGCCATCGGCATCTTTACAGGCAAATAAATCATTTCCAAGTTTTTGACCAATCGAAAAAGCATGAAAATCCCATTTTTGATTTCCAAACCTGCCACCTCTGTTTGCATTTTTATGCCAAACACTCGCAATCCACTGTTCATAAAGCTTGTTTTGTGAAGATTGTGGAATTTTATCTATTTCTGTTCTGAATTTTCCCCTAAAGGCAGAAATCCTTCGTAAATAATTGTCCCCTTCACTAAACCAGTCAGGAGGGTCCTCATATTCATCTCTTTTCCAATATAAATCAAACTCTTTGCTAGCTTTAATACATTCTTTTTCTGTTGGAATTTTTAAATCCGGTGGTAAATCAATTTTTACCATTTCCATTTTTTGTTTTTCAATATTTTCTTTTGCTTCTTCAGTAAGAAAATCTTTTTTTGAAGATTTAGCGGTTTTTTTAGAAACATTAATCATTTGATTTGGAACATTTCCATGTCGCGTCCAAAGGTGCATGGAATTATTTAATTCTACAACATAAGGGGTAAGCTGATTAATCTCATCTATATCAGAGAAAGATATATCTGATTCATTGATAAGATATTCAATTGCATTAGTTGCATTTCCTTCAAGCTGTATGCGTATTTGAAGATTAAAGATTATGAACCTTATTATGTTATGATCAATTTTCTTTTTCTCTAAATATTTGAAAATTAATTCGCAATTTTCATTGTCATCTTCATAGCTTATCTGTGTAAGCTTTTTTTCAAGCTCTTTTTTGGAAGGTATATAAGGAAGGAAATTTTTTCTTGCTTCAATAATATAATCTTTTTCATGTTCTGCATAAACCCAAAAAGTTGATATGTAACCGTTTTCATAAATAAAGTTCATATCAATTTCTGTAGCTTCTTTTAAAAATTGAATTGCAATTTTTTTATCAGTAATTTTTGCAGATTTATTATCACGATTGTAAATTTCCATGAACTGTTCAACAGAGCAAGCCCCATACAAACTTGCAAGCAAACGAGCATAATTTACAAAAGGAAAATATTTTCCGTGCTCGTCTTCCCCTTCTGTTGCTTTTATAACGTTTATGTAGTGCTTAGCCAATTCTATTGGTGCACATAGCTCAAGTTCAGAAGCCCCCTTTGGCAAAAATGCAAAAACCATTCCCGTAGTTACAAAAAAATCAACATAATCGATAATTACATCCTCTATTTGCTCTACAGGAATATTAAAATTTCTGGCACCTTCCACCATCTTATCAATAACATTTTGAACATCTTTCTTTGAGTGAGTACAAAATGATAAAAAAAGAAGCCTTGCAAGCGGAGCTTTATACTTAAATACATATTTCATACGCTGAACAATCTTTTTTTTAAGTTTGTTCACAAGGTTTTCTTTTTTATCATTTATATTAAATTTTTCCGTTATAGGGATTACGTTTGTGATAATATAAATCAACTGTTCTTTAGATAAAGAAAGCAATGATTCATCAAGTGTATATACAGGTTTTTTTTTAATGATTAATGGACCTTTTTTATTTAAAAATTCTATCACGGGATTTTCCTCTGTATTGTTTTAATGGATTCTAGCCTTAGCCTTCTAAACGCTTTTACTCCTTTATTATAAACAAGTTATGCGACTTTTTCAACAGGAGCAGACCGCACTGGAGAAGCCCGCACCTGTCAAGCAGGTCGCACGCAAACCGCAGGCGTGAAGCTGAAGGCTCGACTTTTCTATTTATAGCTAGCACTTACTTTTATCTGTACATCGGCGTCGATTTCTGGTAAAAGATTTACCATGGCATGAAGAAACATGAAGAAGAAATATGAAAAAGTACTCATTTATCTTATAATATGCTATACTTAGTTGAAGCCACAAGTTTTTATGGAAGCTACAAGTTTTTATGGGCGATGAAGAATAGTTAGAAATAAAAACGGGTGAAAAATGAATAAAATTTTAGAAAAGATAGGTTTATTATTTTTTGGCTTAAGTATCTTAATAAGTTTCTGCTCAGATAAATTTCTCAATTATTCTGTAAGCTTAATTTTCTTTTTTGATTTTCTAGGTTGTGTTTTCTTGCTTCCAGAGTCATATAATTCATTAAAAAAATCGGATTCAGGACTTATGTTAAGACACAGATATTGCTTTGCAATGACTATCGTTGGTGCAACTTTTTGTTTTGCATTATCAATTGCTTTTTTGCCATGTTTTGGGTTATAACAACCAACAAACAACAAAAATAAGTAAGTGTTCAAAATAAAGGTGTCTTATAAAATGAGGAATACAAGAAATAAGTATATTGTATTTTTCTTTGTTTGCGTTCTATTCCTAATCAATAAAGGTGTATGTATGGAAGATACAAATATTGAAATAGCAGAAAAAATGGATGGGATAACACTCAATATAACGTATGTAAAACCGGAAGAGGTAGCATTAATTCCGATATTACCACGGTCATCAATTAAATTAGTGATAAATGGAAAAAAAATAGTGGTTTCTTTTTTCAAATGTAAGGTAAAAACCATCTATTGACACATATTATTATATTTGTTAATTATAATTTATGAAGGATGACTATTTATGAAAAATTATTCCTCAAGGGAAATAATAAAAATGCTTATTGCAGACGGCTGGTTTGAAGTTAATATCGTCGGTAGTCATCATCAATTTAAACATCCGGTAAAAAAAGGGCGTACAACAGTAAAGCACCCTACTAAGAGCATTCCATTAAAAACCTTAAAGATGATCGAAAAGCAATCGGGATTGTCATTCAAATAATTTTGGAAGAAAAGAGGAGAATCACAAAATGAAAGAAAGATATGTGTATCCGGCAATTTTTACATATGAAAAAGACCAAGAAATAGCCGTTACTTTTCCGGATTTAGATGCTGCTACAAGCGGCGAAACGGAAGAAGAGGCTTTGTTTTCTGCAAGAGAACTTTTAGGAATTGTTCTTACAGGATTGGAAGAAGACGGAGAAAATATACCTTCTCCGACACCTTTACATGACGTGCAGTGTGAATCAAACGAAAAGGTAAGTCTTGTAGATGTATATATGCCATCAATTAGACAAGCTAATATGAATAAAGCAATAAACAGAACTGTAACATTGCCTGCATGGCTAAATGCCATGGCACTGGAACATAATATCAATTTTTCTCAAACCCTACAGGATGCATTAAAAACTACTTTAAAGATCCGGTAATGTGTTTAATAGATTTTCATCTTCAATCTTTTTCTTTTCAAATTGAGTACTTATGTGTTATGAATTATTCAAAGCAAAATATAATTGTTGATCTTGAATTTAATGCAGGTGTAGCCGTAAAAGAAAAAAACTATTTTCTAACACAGACTGTAGGAGATCTTACTCTGAGAGTAAAAGATAGATTAGGGTTAAGAGGTAATAATGTAATAAAGCCCAATATATCTCAAGATTTGTATGAGATTTCTCCTCGCACATCTCTTGTAAATAGTGGACCTCTTTATGAGAAGATGGTAGCTCTGCCATTGATGGAAAAAATTACAGCTATTTACAAAAAATTGACAATTTTGAGAGAAGATGGAACTGTTGCGCTAACACTTGATACATTACCGGATAAAATAATAAAGAAAACAGCAACAAGAGGTTATACGGCATATTACATCGAAATTTTTGATTATGATTATGAAGGAAAACCGGCATCACAGTGGTAGCACTGATACTTGCCATTTCATAAAAATTATCCTTAATATTTTAGCGGATTTATAAAAGTTCGGATTTTTCTGCAAATTGTTGCATATGTTCAGGGAGTGAAATTTCAAAAGTTTTTATGTTTTTTGCGGAATTGACTGGAATTGTAAGTTTAGAAGCTACAAGCATGAGTTTTTTTGCATCTAGGTTTTTGCGTAAAAATTTGTTCATTTTGAAATTTCCATGTTTATCATCAGCAACAATAGGCACTCCAAGCTTTGTTGCGTGAATGCGTATTTGATGCATACGTCCTGTTTCTATGCGCCATCTCATGCAACAAAGATTCACCGATTCATCTTCTATTTTTACAGCAGATTTTGCCTCAATTTGATAATTTGTCAACGCTGCTTTTTCGGCACCTTTTTGTTCAATTACTGAATCAATTACTCCATTTTCTTTAGGCGGAAAACCAACACAAAATGAAATATATTCTTTGACAGCTTTTTTTCCTGAAAAAATTTCTGTGTATATAGCAGCAGTTTTTGGATTTTTTGCAACAACTAAAATGCCTGCCGTATCTTTATCAAGGCGGTGAACTAAATAAACTTTTTGTCCAATCTGTTTAGACAGAATTTTGTCAAGTGAATGCAAAATTCCTTCTCCGCCTTGTACCGCAAGCCCACTTTGTTTGTTTATAACAAGAATGTCGTTATCTTCATAAAGAATTGGAATAATATTCATTCAATGAGTATAGTTAAAATTGCTGAAAAATTCAATTTTAGAACTTACATTAGAAACTGCAAGATTTATATTTGCTGTTTTCACTTTTAGGAGAAAAAATAATGAAACGCCTTATATTTGTTTTTTGCTGTATTTTTATAAGTTTTACATCATTGCAAAATCTTTCTGCAATTCAATTTGCTTCGCCAACATTAAATTATTCAATAAATCTGCCGGATGATTTTCAAATGACAGGTTCCACTGGAAGTAACCGTTATCAGTTTTCCAGCACGATTTTACCTGTGGAATTACTTTTATGTACTTACGAAAAACAAGAATATGAAAATTCAGCAGCTGTTTTAGATAGCCTTGTAAAGCAACTTTACGGTTCATCTCGTGTAGCATCTTTTAAATGGCGAAACAGAGATACTGCAGTTGCGCAAATTTCTCTTGCGTTTGATAAATATTCAGTTCGACAAGGCTGGGCTGCTTCTGCGGAGCTTCCGCAAAACAAAGGATACGTTGCTTTAATCGGGTTTTATCCCGAAGCAGAGCTTGATTCATCTTTGTGCGAAACGCTAATAATTTCATCTATAGATAGTCTTACAATAGATTATGGCTCGAATTTTGAAGCGGGACTTTTTACTGCTTTTGCATTTCCGATAGAGGGAGAAAAACAAATAAGCATAAATATAGCAGGAAAAACAATAGAGTCTACTATGGATAAAATTGACGTAGAAGCAAACCAATATGTAATAAATCGTGAATTTATGATTCTTGCGCTTGAAAATAAATATGGACTTGGACGAGAAGCATGTAAGCGTTTTTACAAAACTGTTTACAGAGATGCTTATAACCGTCTTAAAAATTTTTCTTTTACACTTCAGAATGAATTGACATTCGGCGAAAATCCAATAAAAGATAGAAGGGAACTTGCTGAAGTGCTTTTAAAATGGACGCAATCATTAGAATACAAAAGAGATTTACAAGGAAGTGATGTAACATCTTTGCCCGCATTGCTTACAGGTGAAGGTTCTGATTGCGACAGCCGCGCGCTTTTGCTTGCAATAATTTTAAGACAAATGAATTACAGAAGTGCTTTTTTTGTTTCAAGTGTATATTCACACGCGCTTGTAGGTGCAGAACTTGAGGGAACCGGAGCAGCAATGGAAATAAACGGAAAAAAATATATTATCGGCGAAACAACAGCTGCTGTAAAATTCGGTCAAATTGCAGCGGATATGAGCAATGCTTCAAATTGGATTGGTGTAACATTTGAACCGGAAAATCAATAAATACATTGTTTTAACAAAGTACAAAATATAACTGCAAAAACAATAAATTAGTATTTTAATTGATTCTATTGTTTTTACAGTTAATTTTCGTTAATTAATAAATTATAAGCATCAAGCGGCGTTTCAATAGATAAAAGTGCATCTCTAAGTTTGCTGCTTTTGAGACGATTGCTAAAATAAGAAAGTGTCTGTAAATAATACGCATGTTGATTATAAGCAGCAGCAATCATAAAAAGCAGCCGCACAGGTTCATCGTCAATAGCCTGAAAATCAAGAATATCAACTTTGCTAATGCCAACAGACATAACAAGATCTGTAACGGAAGCAAGACGAACATGAGGAATTGCAATACCTCGCCCTATGGCGGTTGACATTAACTCCTCTCTTTTCAAAATTTCAACAGAAAGTTCTTGGCTCGCTTTTACTTGTGGTGCTGTACTTAAATTATTTGCAAGAGCTAAAAGAGCATCATGTTTTGTTGAATGATTCAAAAAGATAATGCGATCAGGCGAAAGAATGTTTTTTACCTGAATCTGCGAATTCTGCAAAACAGGTTTAGAACTTGAAGATAAACGATCATTTACCCATTTTTCAATTTCTGCTTTTTTAAAACGCCAAACAGTTCCAATTTTGCCAGAAGGAATTTCTCCTTTCTGCGCCCAATCATATACAGTGCGTTCAGAAACTCTTAAATATCGCGCAACTTCTTCTATTGTAAGAATATCGTCTTCCATGAACATCTCCCTAAACAACATTCCGCTTAATACAGATGGAATAATTTGTTCTATACTAAAAAAAAGCGACAGGCAAAATTTGCCGCAAATCATTCATTTTTCAAATATATGCAGAAAGCAAAAAAATCAGTAATTATTCTTACCAGATTTTTAGCAAAGCACATTTTAAAATTAATTTTATCATTGTGATATTATCATCAATCTTGAATATTTTGCATTGATTGCGCTTTCTTGTCAAGTATTACATCAAGGCTAAACACATTATAAGGGCGGAAACCAGCATAGAGTTCAAAGCAGCGTTTTGCTAGATTAATCCCCAAACTGTAGCTCAATCCCAAGGCAAAACAGGCTTTGTAGTTTGTGCTCGCCGCAAACTACGGGTTTTGCTAGATTAATTCCCAAACTGTAACTCAATCCCAAACACAAAACCCAACCGAATGCCCAATTCTCAAGTTTTCGTTCACGAAAACTTGGCGTTTCGCTAGATTAATCTCAAATTTTAGAATAAACCCCAAGCGAAACGCACAACCTTCCCATTTCATGATAGAATATCAAAATGAGACCGTTTAAAGTATATGCGCCTTTCGAAGCTTCCGGAGATCAGCCTGAAGCTATAAAAAAGCTTTCAGAGGGTTTTTTGCGGGGGGATTCGTTTCAGACATTAAAAGGTGTTACAGGTTCCGGTAAAACTTTTACAATGGCAAAAATAATTGAATCAATTCAGCGCCCGACACTTGTTATCAGTCATAACAAAACACTTTCTGCACAGCTTTATCGAGAGTTCAAAAGTTTTTTTCCTGAAAATGCTGTTGAGTATTTTGTTTCATATTACGATTATTACCAGCCTGAAGCTTATGTTCCGGCAAGAGATCTTTATATAGAAAAAGACGCATCTATAAATGATGAAATTGACCATATGCGCCTTGCTGCAACTTACAGTCTTATGGAAAGACGAGATGTAATTGTCGTAGCTACAGTTTCTTGTATTTATGGACTTGGTATGCCCGAATTATATAGAGATATGCGCATTCATATAGAAAAAGGTGAAACTATAGATACAATCGAATTTTCCAAAAAACTTGTAAGTCTTCAGTATAAACGCAATGATTTCGGTTTTGAACGCGGCGATTTTCGCATACGTGGCGATTCCATTGAAATTTTTCCAGCTTACATGGAAACAAACGAAGCTTACAGAATAGATCTTGAATGGGAAGAAGTCAGCCGTATAAGACGCATAAACTCAATTTCCGGAAAAACAATAGAAGAACTTGATGAAACGACAATTTATCCTGCAAAACACTTTGTTGTTCCCCAAAATCTTTTGCTGGATGCTGTCGATCGTATTAGAAACGAAATGACAGCACAGGTTGAATTGTTTAGACAGCAAGGCAAAATACTTGAAGCAGAACGCTTAAAAACGCGCACAACGTACGATATTGAGATGCTTTCAGAAATAGGAAGATGTCCGGGAATTGAAAACTATTCAGGACCAATTTCCGGAAGAAAGCGCGGAGAACCGCCTGCAACATTATTGCATTATTTCCCCGATGATTTTTGCTGCATGATTGACGAAGCACATGTAACAGTGCCGCAAATTGGTGCAATGTATGAGGGCGATCGCTCAAGAAAACAGAATCTTATTGATTTTGGTTTTAGACTGCCAAGTGCTTTAGACAACAGGCCGCTTAAAGTAACGGAATTCAATAAAAAAGTTCGTCAGACAATCTATATAACAGCGACTCCACGCAAAGAAGAAATAGATAAATCAACTCAAGTTGTTGAACAACTCATACGTCCAACAGGACTTTTAGATCCTATTGTTTCGGTAAAACCAAGCGAAGGTCAGATGGAAGATATATACAAAGAGATAAAATTGCGAATTGAGCGAAATGAACGTTCTCTTTTGTTGACACTCACAAAAAAAATGGCAGAAGATTTAACGGACTATCTTTGCGGTTTTGGCTTAAAAGTGCGATATATTCATAGTGAAATCGATACTATTGAACGTGTTGAAATTTTGAAAAGCCTTCGTACAGGTGAAATTGACATTCTTGTTGGAATTAATCTCTTAAGAGAAGGTATTGACTTGCCAGAAGTTTCGTTTATTGCAATTCTTGATGCCGATAAAATTGGATTTTTACGCAGCACAACAAGTCTGATTCAAATTATAGGACGTGCTGCAAGAAACCAAAATGGTGCAGTTGTAATGTATGCCGATACAATAAGTCCGGCTATGAAAGAAGCGATTGCAGAAACAGAACATCGACGCAAAATTCAAAGTGAATATAATAAAAAACACAACATTACACCGGAAACTGTTCATAAAGCAATTAAAGATATTCTTGTAAGACAAGAAAAAAACGTTGAAGAAAACATCGCTATTGAAACAAAAGCTTTAAGAAAAAGTTTTAACCCATTAAATCCAAAAGAGCGCAAAAAGCTTATAAAAGCACTCGAACAGCAAATGTTTGAACATGCAGAGCGTCTTGAATATGAAGAAGCTGCAGCTTTGCGGAATGAAATTGAAGATATAAAAAAACGTTATGGCAGTTAAAATATTTTTTTCAAACTTGGAAATTACAAGCGTTAAAAATTCAAACTTTTCAAGCTTACGCTTTGTAATTAATTATATGATTTTATTTTCAGGGATTTTTTCTGTATTATTTTTTAATTCAAAAGAGCAGGAAAAGGTATGAAGTTGACAATAACAGGTTCCGGTACAAGTCATGGAATACCGGTTATAGGTTGCAAGTGCAAAGTATGTACTTCTAAATCGCCTAAAGACAAAAGATTCCGCACGAGTGCTATTATTCAAGAAAAAGATACTTATGTTGTCATAGATACAGGCCCTGATTTTAGGTTGCAAGCGTTGAATTATGGTTTATGCAAACTTGATGCAGTTCTTTTAACACATGCTCATGCAGACCATGTGCATGGATTAGATGATATAAGGGTTTTTACAAGAGAAAAAAGCATTCCGGTGTTTTCTAATACAAACACTCTTGCAGAAGTGCATAATCGTTATAATTATGTTTTTAGACAAACTCAGAACGGCGGCGGAAAACCGCATATTGAGCTTGTTGATTGCACAAATTACAACGAAAACAATCCGCTTAAAATCGGTTCAATCGATTTTGTACCAGTACCCATGAAGCATGGAACAATGCAAACGACAGGCTGGCGTTTTGGCAAATTTGCATATCTTACAGATTTGAATTTTTTGCCTATTTCTTCTTTTGACCGCATTAAAGATATAGAAGTACTTATTATTGATGGACTTAGAACAAGACCACATGAAACTCATTTTTCGTTTGAGCAAGCTCTTGAAGTAGCTGAAAAAACTACAGCTAATAAAATCTATCTTACACATATTTGCCACGATTATACTCACGATGAAATTGTTAAAATATTAGAAGAAAAGAAAAAAACACATAGCAACCTTGTTGAACGTTTAGTTGCGCCGTCATACGACGGTCTTTCGATAGAGCTTGAATAATGTTAGTACAAGTGTAAAACTTTCTTGCAATGTTTGTAGAATAATAAACCCCGCATAAAAAGCGGGGCTTATTATTTGAATTTTTGTAAAACGAAATTAATTAACTAACAATTAAACTTTTTTTGTTACATAGCCACTTCTCAAGCAGCGTGTACACATTTTTAAAGTTAAAGTTGTGCCGCCAATTTCAGTTTTTACGCCAACAATGTTTGGCTTCCACTTGCGGTGCACATGGTTGTAAGATTTACTAACTTTGTTTCCGGAAAGAGAGCCTTTGCCGCAAATATCACATTTTCTTGACATATTTGTACCTACCTAAATAGTTTCTGCATAATTAGAGTCTGAAGTTTATCAAAATCAATGGATAAGGTCAACACAATCCTCAAGTTTTTGCGGAGCAAAAACTTGAGGCTGGGACTTAGTATTGGAATTGTACCATAAATTTGGCGTTTCGTGTTTGGGGGCGAGGTTTTGTTGTAGAAATTCAGAATTGTAAAGCATAAAACTTCTTGACGAATAATTAAACACACGGCACACTTAGTGGTATGAGAAAACTAAGTTTTGTTTTTATTATAGCGGTTTTGCTAATTTTATTTGGCTGCAAAAAGCAGGAAGAACTTTCACTTGAAGAAATTGAACTTGCAGGAACGAGCGGTATTGTAGAACTTTTGGAAAAAACTACATATCGTCCATGGGAAGGTCAATCTTTTGGAGCGGGCAAAAGTGGAGGCACATGGAACGATAGCACCCTTTCTGATCCGAAAACATTCAATGTTATTGTTGCTGACGGCGATGGTGAAACAAAAGCATTACTGAATTATCTTACAGATTATCTTATAGATTATAATTATATAACAAAAGAATGGGAACCTCACATTGCAACACCTCGAATAGAAGTAAACGAAAAAGCAGGCACAATGGATGTGTTTTTTACATTGCGCGATGATCTTTACTGGTCTTATTATGGTTCCGATAAGCTCATAAAAGTTACAAGTGATGATGCTATTTTCTGGTATAACGAAATAGAAGGCGAAGAAAAACTTTATCTTTCAGCATATACTGGTCAATTTTTGGGCATGGAAGATGGTACGATAAAGCATATTGATATAGAAAAGATTGACGAACTTACATACGTTTTTCATTTTCCACGCATTATTGCAGAACCTCTTTTACATTGCAATGGTTCTTTTGGTCCAAAACATATATTCAAGCCTGTTAAAGATTCAGAAGGTACAGAAGGATTAAAAAAGATTTTCAGCGTTTCTGTAGATCCAAAAACAATTCCATCAATGGGGCAATTTCATCTTGTTGAATATACTTCAGGCCAGCGTCTAGTATATAAGAAAAATCCTCATTATTGGAAAAAAGATTCAAACGGAGCTATTATTCCTTATCCGGACGAAATAATTTTGAACATTGTTCCCGACAAAAACACACAATATCTTATGTTTAGAGAAGGTTCTCAAGAAGATTATTCCCCAAGAACAGAAGAAATCAGCGAGCTTGTGGCAAAACAGGAAGATAAATACACAATCTACAACAACGGTGGCTCGAATGGTGCAGCTTTTTGGACTTTCAATCAAAATCCAATAAACAAAGACAAACCATATTATGAATGGTTCACCTGTAAGGAATTTAGACAAGCAATGAGCTGTCTTTTAAACAGAGAAAGAATTATTTCTCAAGTTTACAATGGGCTTGCAGAACCGTGTCTTTATCTTTTTCCAACCCCAAATGCTTTTTACAACGAAAATATTACACTTCAATATCTTTTTGATCAAAAAAAAGCAGAGAAACTATTATCTAAAGCCGGTATGAAAAAAGACAGCAGCGGCATTTTAAGAGATAAACACAATAATCCTGTTGAATTTGATCTTACAATTACAGCTGAAAGCACAGTTTCGTCTGATATTGCTACAATTATAGTTGATGAATGCAAAAAAGTAGGTATAAAGATAAATATCCGTACAACAGATTTTCAAAAACTTGTAGAGCAAATGACATCAACATATAACTGGCAATCTTTGTTTGTAAGTCTTGGAACAACAATTTTTCCATCACAAGGGTCAAATGTTTGGCCGTCAAATACTCCGCTACATATTTGGTATCCTATGCAGCCTGAACCTGCAACAGAATGGGAAGCTCGCATTGATTTTCTTTACAACGAAGGTAGTTGCACTATAGAGCATGATAAAGCAAAAGTAATTTGGGATGAATATCAATCAATCATTTTGGAGCAATGCCCGCTGATATATCTTGTAAGACCAATTAATTTTTACGCTATAAATAATCGTTGGGAACAATCAAATCTTTATTTTGACCCTATGGGAGGGGCAACTACAGATTATGTCTACCTCAAATAGCAAAAAAAGTAAAAGCATAAAAGCAAACATAAAACAGCTTATGTTTACAGTAGCTTTTCCATATCTTAATTTTAAAAGAAAAGCTCCGTTATGTTCTTTTATTGTTTCAAGATTGATTACAATGGCACTTATTCTGTTTTTTTTAGGTTTTGCCGTATTTGGCCTTATGGAATTGGCTCCCGGCGACATTGTTACACGTTTGATGATGCAGCAAATTTTTTCATCAAGCGAAAACCCTGCCGGAAATGTTCAAACTTTACAAGGTACCAATTTCGATAAATATGAACAAACACGACAAGAACTCGGGCTTGACCGACCTTTTTATATTCAGTATTTCAGTTGGCTAAAGCGTGTAGTAATTCATCGCGATTTAGGAACAAGTCTTATTTCTCGTGCACCTGTATCTTTTCTTATAGGCTCAAGAATATGGAATTCTCTTACGCTCAACTTAATTTCACTTGTTCTTATAACAACTTTCTCTTTTTTGTTTGGTGTATATTTTTCGAGCAAGGCAGGTACTCCTTCAGATTTGGCAGTAACTTTCTTTGCACTTTTCTTTCATGCAGTGCCTGGCATTTTGCTTTTAATTATGCTGCAACTTTTTGCCGCCGTTACAGGATTTTTTCCGATAACTGCATATCCGAAATTTCCAATAACGGAAGCTCCGGTAAAATTCGTTTTTAGCTATATGCATCATATTTTTCTGCCATTACTTGCTTCTTTTCTCGGCGGAATAGGCGGCACATTGCGCATGATTCGAGCAACTATGCTTGACCAACTCGGACAGCCTTATATAACCTCTTTGCGCTCAAGAGGTATTTCAGAAAAGAGAATTTATCTTGCACATGCTTTTCGCAATACATTAAATCCATATATAACAGGCAGTGCAAACTTGCTTGCAAGCCTTTTTTCCGGCTCGTTAGTTCTTGAAATCATATTTTCGTATCCGGGAATTGGGCGACTAATGTACGAAGCTGTATTGCAAGAAGATATAAATCTGGTTCTTGCAAATCTTATGTTCATTTCATTTCTTGTTCTTGCAGGAATGGTAATTGCAGATATTTTGCTTGCATTTGTAGATCCGCGCATACGATACGGAAAGGAATAACTCAAAATGAAAGAGTTTTTTAAATATCTACGAACACGACCTCTTGCATTTATTTCTTTTATTTTACTTTGCATACTTTATCTTATTATGATTTTCGCACCTTTTGTTGCACCTTACAGTGCGCAAACTTCTTTTGCAGATAAAACATATCATCCTGCAAATGTTCGTTTTGACGGCGGAATAAAAGCACAAGAATGTCGGGTAATTAATTCCGTAGAATGGAAATACGCTAGAGTAAAAGGTCTTTATCATAAAGTGAATTTTTTTGCAAAAGGTGAACCTTACAAATTATTCGGTTTTAATTGCGACCGTCATCTTTTTGGTACAACAGACAAATATCCGGTTTTTTTGCTTGGCGCAGATTCACTTGGGCGCGACCTTTTCAGTCGAATTGTATACGGCAGCAGAATATCGCTTACAATCGGTTTTATAGCAACGGCTATTTCACTTGTTCTTGCAATTCTATTTGGTGGGCTTGCAGGTTATTGCGGCGGAACAACCGATTGGATAATAATGCGAATATGCGAATTTTTTATGCTAATTCCGGGGCTTTACATGATTTTGTTTTTGCGCTCAATTCTTTCATCTTCAATGGATTCAGGGCAATCTTACATGGTTATTACTGTAATATTAGCACTTGTCGGCTGGCCTGGCTCAGCAAGAACAATACGCGGTCTTGTACATTCAATAAAACGAGAAGAATTTATTTTGAATGCACAGCTCGAAGGAATTCCCTCAATCGTCATAATATTCGGACACATTATTCCGCAGATTTCAAGTTTGCTTATTGTAAGTACCGCACTGAGTGTTCCGGGTTTTATAATGAGCGAAACAACTCTTTCGTATCTTGGACTTGGAATTTCCGATCCGGCTGTAAGTTGGGGTTCGCTCATAAATAGAGATATTTCTACACTGAATAATCTGTTGCATTATCCATGGCTTTTATATCCTGCATTACTTTTGCTTATTGTAACTCTTGCTTTTAATTTTACAGGCGATGTACTTCGCGATTATTTTGATCCATATCATACGATGTTTCCGCAATTCAGGTTGTTTAAGAGAAAAATTAAAACATCAGCAAAAACTCCAACAAAACTTTCTACAAAAGACGGAGAGTTGATATGAACGAAACATTATTAGATGTAAAAAATCTTACAGTAACATTTAATATGCTACGCGGAAGACAATATATAAATATTCATGCAGTTCGTAATATTTCTTTTAGCCTTAATAAAGGGGAAATTTTGGGAATCGTAGGAGAATCAGGTTCCGGCAAAAGCGTTTCAACACTTGCAATACCGGGACTTTTAGGTTCAAATGTGGTTGTAACAGGTCAAGCATTTTATTCCGGAAAAGATTTGCTTGCTGTTCCTAAAAAAGAATTAAAATATTATAGAGGGCGTAAAATAGGCATGATTTTTCAAGAGCCGGGTCGCTCGTTTGATCCGCTTCAAAATATCGGTTCCGTATTTATTGAAACATTCAGAGTAATAGACCCTGCAATAAAAAAAGAAGATGCAATAGAAAAAGCAATAAATCTGCTTGAAGAAACGGGGCTTACAAATGCAAAAGAAAGACTTTCAAATTATCCGCACCAATTTTCCGGCGGGCAACTTCAGCGCATTGGCATAGCCCTTGCTCTTGCGCAAGACTGCGAGCTTCTTGTTGCAGATGAGCCTACAACTGCATTGGATGTAACAATTCAAGCACAGATAGTTTCACTTTTGCTTGAACTGCGTAAGCGGAGAAATATTTCTATAATTTTTATAAGCCATAACATTGACCTTGCAGCACATCTTAGCGACAGAATGCTTGTTATGTATGGCGGAATGATAATGGAAAGCGGAACAACAACTCAAATAACACAAAATCCAATTCACCCATATACAAAGGCATTGCTCGCTGCTGCTCCCTCTTTTGGTACTCATTATTCAACGAGCAGACTTGTTTCTATTCCGGGAAAAGTTACAGATCCATCGCAATTAACAGTCGGCTGTCCTTTTGCGCCGCGTTGTTCGCAAACATCAAATCAATGTCGCACAGAAGATTTTAGAGGAATAAAATGTTATGAACGCACATAAATCAGAAAATAAAAACATTGTACTTCAAGCAGAACATATCAAGAAAAAATTCAACCTTGAAGCAGGATTTTTTGCAAGTTGCGGTCGTTTTGTGTACGCTGTAAATGATGTCTCTTTTACAATAGGGGAAAACGAAACATATGGACTTGTCGGAGAATCTGGTTGCGGCAAAACTACAACAGCAAGAACTATTGTAGGAATGTATAAAATAGACAGCGGTTCAATTCTCTACAAAGGAAAAGAAACATCAAAGTTTTTGCATAAAGAACTAAAAGATTATCGTGAAAAAGTTAAATATATATTTCAAGACCCTGCTCGCTCGCTGAATCCTCGCATGAATATATATCAAATACTTACAAGCGGCTGGCATTGGTCAACGCACTGGCAAGGAAACGATTATGCAAAAGAAAGAGCTGCATCTATACTAGAAGAAACAGGTCTTTCTGCCGACGATATGTACCGTCGGCCGGCAGAATTTTCAGGCGGACAGCGACAGCGCATTTCTATTGGTCGTGCACTCATAATGCAGCCGGAAGTGCTTATATGCGATGAAGTAGTTTCAGCATTATATGTTTCTATACAAGGACAGATTCTTAATCTTTTACAGGATTTGCGCGAAAAAAGAAAACTTTCTTATCTTTTTATAACCCATGATTTAAAAATTGCATGTTATTTTTGCGATAGAATAGGTGTTATGTACAGAGGTTGTCTTGTAGAAGAAGCTGATGCATCCAATCTTTTTCAGACGGCAAAACATCCATATACACAGCTTTTGTTTGAAAGTGCACAAAGTTTCAGTACTAATGTAAAAGGCGAAGTAAAAACAAATATTGAAGAACTTGAAGGCTGTCCTTTTGTACACCGCTGTCCGAAAGTAACAAAACGCTGTAAATATCAGATGCCGCCGCTTGTAAATGTTTCAAAAGAAAACGAATCACCTCATCTGCTTAGATGTTTTGAAAATTGAATATAAGTTTTTTGCATATTCGCACAAATTAGCTTAAAGGCGTTTTTTAATATCTTCTAACATCTTTAATGCAGCAAGCCCTGTTTCAATAGTTGAACCTAGTGAATCATTTCCGTCTAAAAAATCAACGGCGTTTTTAATCATGTTTGAAAAATAACCTGTTTTCTTTCCAAAACGAATTTTATCTTCCGTAAGTGAATAAAAGTTCGTATATAACTTAGATGGACGGCTATATTCAACTTTTGCAAGACCGTTGCCGATCGAAATGCGCCCTTCTGTTCCGGTTAAAATTATTTCAAACCCGAAAAAACGACTTCTACCGGAAAAATCAAAAACAACGGAAATGTTGTCAGATGTATGATATTGGGCAGAAGCATTTCTAACTGCGCCGTCTTCACTTCTGTAAACACCAAAAACATGAGGCTTTTCAAAAACAATATCACCCAACAAAAAACGAACAATATCTACTAAATGTGTGCCGTCATGAATCAAACTGTATGCGCCGGTTTTTTCTTCTTTTTTAGAATAAACTCTCAACCCTGAATAAAGCGAAGCATGGATACTTTGCAAATGTCCGATTGTTTCGATTAATGAAAACACTTTTTGATAATCTTTTGAAAATCGGCGTTCATGATTTACAAGTATTGGTACATTATTTTTTTCAGCAGCTTTTTTAATTTGCAAACCTTGTTTCATGTTCAGTGCAACAGGTTTTTCAAGAATTATGAGGCGCGGTTTTGCAGAAATTGCAGCTAATGCAGTTTCCAAATGTGCATTTTCGTTGACAGCGATTGTTATTATATCGAAATTCCTGCTTTTAAGCAGATTCTCAACAGAACTGAATGATTCAGCTTTTTTGTTAGCTCGATGCCATTGTTCAAGATTTTCAGCATTAATATCACAACCGGCAACAAGATTAATGCGCCTGTTTGCGTTAAGTGCCATTGAATGAGATGCAGGCTGTTCACGTTTTTTATCAAGACCAAGACTGTACCCAATGCGACCGGTTCCGATGAGTGCCGCATAATAAATATTTTTTTTGCTCATGCTTTTTTATCGGCTATCAATCAGTCTATTTGAGATGCAAAAACTGCAACATTACGCAACGCAACCAATATTAAACTCTGAAATATTGACGAAAGAGGTACAAAGTGGTACATATAATACAGCCCCTTGTGAAAACAATATGCAAATACACAAAATGCATAATGTCGTTTTTACAAGTAATTGCCCATCAAATTTATGTGATATAACGATTTAGCACATAACGATGTGCTAATGGACGAACCTCAGAGAGAGAGGTCGAGGTATCGTTCGTCCTTAGAGGAAATTGCATTCCATATTTTATAAAATTTGCTATAACGCAAGCATATATGTAAAACATGGTACGAATTAAAACAAGGATGATCTAAATGACTTATTCTTTTCCGTCTAATCTCGGAGTTGTCGCCTGCCCGGGTGGCGAAGTGTTTGCAGATGAAGTAATTGTGCATTTAAAGCGCATTTACAAACGTCGGTTTCAGTTAAAAAACGAAGCTCTTTCAAAGCGCTACGAGATCGACAAAGAAAAACTTCAACAGAAAATAAATTTTTTAGGTGATATTTCTGCGTCCGGAACTTTTATAAAAGGTTCTGTTGATAAATATCGTATGCCAAAATTTAAAATTGATACACAATTCACTTATTTTATGAATGGCGAATTAAAAACAGAAATTAAAGAATGTATACGAGGCAGAGATATATACATTTTTCAAGATGTAGAAAATCATCAAGAAATATACGTAAACGGCGGAAAAAATAAAATACGTTTTTCTGTGAACGACCATGTAATGTCGCTACTTGTAACAATTGATGCGGTAAGACAAGCCGGGGCAGCAAATATTTCACTTGTTGTGCCCGTTTATCCTTACAGTCGTCAGCACAAAAAGAAAGGGCGCGAAGGTCTTACGGCAAGTCTTTTGGGGCACATTTACGAAAATCTTGGAGTTTCAAGAATAATTACGCTTGATATTCATTCTCGTGAAATTGAAAATTCATTCAACAAAACAAATATCGAAAATCTTCATGCAAGTTATCAAATAATTCGTGAACTTTCAAAAATCGTTGATTTAACTTCAAAACAAGATGCTTTTGTTGTAGTTTCGCCTGATACGGGTGCTGTAGATAGAAACAAGTTTTATGCAACCGCTTTGAAAAAACCGCTTGCATTAATCTACAAAGAAAGAGATTATTCGGTTGTTACCCAAAATGCGCAAAATACAAATATTAAGACTGTAAAACTTTTAGGCGATGTCAACGGAAAAACAGTTTTTATGGCAGATGATATGCTTGGCACTGGCGGAACATTGTTAAAAGCAATGGAGTTCTTAAAAGAACAAGGAGCAAAAAAAGTTATTGCAGCTATAAGTCTTCCATTCTTTACAGGAAATGCAATTGAGCTGTTTAACGAAGCTTATGAAAAAGGTTATTTTTACAGAATAATAGGAACAAATGCTGTCTACCACGAAGAGCTTCTCAAATGTGAATGGTATATAGACACGAATGTTACAGGGCTTTTTGCTAATGTTATTTCAAGAGTTCATCACAATCAATCTTTGAGCAACCTTCTTGATAACCGTACAATTATAGATAAACTTATAAAAACAGAATAGTGTGAAAGAAGCTGTTTTTTGCATTGATATTGGAACATCTTCGCTAAAAGCTGCATTAATAAGTATGCATGGGGAAGTATTTTCTTTTGCAAGAGTCCGCTTTGAAAATAAACCTATGCCATTCTGCTGGCAAAGTGCATTGCAAGAATCTTTAATAATACTAAGAAGTTCAACAAAAGAAAACATCAACATAAATTCAATATGTATTTCAGGTAATGGGCCTACAGTCGTTTCAGACAAATTTTTTCATTTGTGGAATCATCCAAACGGAACACAAGAAGACATGAAGAGATACAATTTGCTTTCCGGGAAAAGCTTGTTTTTGCCGCGCTTGCTTTATTGTATGGAATATTATGCAAAAGAATGGGAATCTTCAAAATTAGTTTTTTCCGGCCCTGAATATTTGATTTATACACTTACAGGAACTGCCGTTACAGTATTGCCTGAAAAGCGATTTGAAGCTGCTTACTGGAATGATGAATCTCTTGAAAAATGCAAAATTCCAAAAGAAAAAATTCCTCCTTTTGTTGCTCCGGGTTTTTTTGCAGGCAATCTTTTAGAAACTGAAGCGAAAGTGCTTAACTTAAAATGCAGCACAAAAGTCTACTGCGGATTACCAGACTTTATTGCAGCATTAATTGGAACTTCAACGCTTAAAAGCGGTCGACTTTGCGATAGAGCAGGCTCGAGCGAAGGGCTTAATCTTTGTGTTGAAAAAATAATTACAAACAGTAACATTCGCTTTTTGCCTTCTGTAGTAGAAGGTTTGTGGAATGCATCTGTACTGCTGCCAGAATCAGGAGCCAGATTTGCAAGATTCAAAAAAAATTCAGAATACAAAGAGCTTTCTTCGGCTGAAACAGTTAAAGAATTGCTAAAAAATAAAAATTCAGATGGTTATAAATTGCTTTGTTCTATTTCAGAAGAAGTAAAAAACGGAATTAATCTGCTTGAAAAAACAACAGGATTTTCTATCGAAACAATGCGTGTTACGGGTGGTCAAGCTCATAATTCGCAATGGAATCAATTTAAAGCGAATATGCTTGGAATAAAAATTGAAACGACACAAATACTAGATGCAGAACTTATGGGAAATGCAATTACAGCTTTTGTAGGCATGAATCTTTTCAGTTCACTTACAGAAGGAGCTGAAGCACTTGTAAAAACTGCACAAGTTTTTGAACCGCAATTAAACTCAAAAAGCTCAAACATTATCAAATGAAAATCTACTATATTTCGCCAAAAACAAAAGCTATTCTTTTTGACATAGATTCAACTCTATACACAAATCCGTTTTATGCACATGAACAAATTGACGTGCAGATCAGATATTTTGCAAAACAAAAAGGCTGGACTTACGAAGACGCAAAAAGAAAAATAGATTTATGCCGTCAAGAATATGCACAAAAGCATAACGGCGCAAAAACAAGTTTAGGCAACATATTATCAACTTTTGGAATTTCAATCCAAGAAAGCATTCGCTACCGTGAAATGCTTATAAACCCAAAAGATTATCTTGAATATGATGATAAACTCGTAAAAACAATGGACGAACTTTCAAAAAATTATAAAATTGCAGCTGTAACAAACAATGCGCTGATTCCTGCGCAAAAGACGCTTGAAGTTTTAGGAGTTTCAGCTTTTTTTGAATTTATTGTTGCATTAGACACTTGCAATGTTTCAAAGCCGCATAGAATTCCGTATGAATTTGCAGCAAAATCTCTTTCGCTTTCTTTTGAAGAATGTCTTTCCGTTGGAGATAGATATTACATTGATTTAGAAGTACCGCTTTCAATGGGTATGGGCGGCATTCTTGTAAGCGGTGTAAAAGACGTGTATGAACTGCCTGCACTTTTTAGATAAGACGCATACAATCCCTAAAAGTTAAATGCTTGTGTTACAACAAATTGACAACGCCCCATGAGCGATTCGAACGCACGACCTGTTGCTTAGGAGGCAACCGCTCTATCCAGCTGAGCTAATGGAGCAGAACACTTGGCTATTTTCAAAATGATATTATCTAAAATGCGCAAAGTATAAAATGAGAATATCACAAAACGAAGTAAAATTGCAAATACAAATTATATAAAGCTTTTATTTTTCTTCACGTACAATGAAAAGTGGTCTGTTTTTGGTTTCAATATAAATTTTAGAAAGATACTGCCCCAATATTCCAATGGAAAAAAGCTGCAAGCCACCTAAAAAAAGAATTATACAAACCATAGATGCCCAACCTGCAACAGGATCTCCGAAAAGGATTTTTCTTACAACAATAAAAACAATCAAAAAAAATGAAATTATCACAGAAATAAAACCTAGCACACTCGCAAGCATAAGAGGCTTTACGGAAAAAGCAGTAATTCCATCAAGTGAATACAAAAACAATTTGTAAAACGACCACTTTGTTTTACCGGCGATGCGTTCCCTGTTGTCGTAAGAAAACCATTTTGTCTTAAATCCGACCCAAGGAAATATTCCTTTTGAAAAACGACTTTTCTCATACAAAGAAACAACAGCATCAACATATTTTCGCGACATAAGGCGAAAATCGCGGGCACCGTCAACAACTTCTATATCACAAAGCTTTGCCATAAGTTTATAAAAACAACGGGCAAAAAATGAACGCACAACAGGTTCTCCAGAACGTGTAGCACGTCTTGTGGCAGCACAATCAAAAGATTCTTTTGTTAATGCATCCAACATTTGAGATAACATTTCAGGCGGATCTTGCAAATCTGCGTCAAGAGTTGCAACGAATTTGCCTTTTGAACGTTTTAAGCCAGCATAAAGCGCAGCTTCTTTTCCAAAATTTCTCGAAAAACTTATATAGTGAACACGAATATCATTTTTCGCAAGTTCTTTAATTATTTCAAGCGTTTTATCGTCAGAGCCATCATCAATAAAAATAATTTCAGAGGATTTTATATTATGACTCTCAGCAAGCTGCGCTAAAACAGAAACAGCTTCTTTATAAAAAAAAGGAATAGATTCTTCTTCGTTTTTACATGGAACAACCAGCGAAAGATCGCTCATAAAAACCTCTTAAAACATTATTTTTTGTTTTGAAAATATAATTAAATAACATCTTCATAAATCTAACATAAAACAGCTGTTCAAACAATGAAAATAAACTTAATTTTTGAAACTTTCACTTTAATTGAATTCTAGAAAACCATGAATGCAGATATTTTAAATTAATTCAGCTCTTTTCTTTAATGCTGCTACAAGCAAACCTCCTGAACGTATAGTAGTTTTTGCTTTTTCAGCAGGAACGGATTCAAACTCATCTTTGTTTAGCAATTCATCAAATGATATTATATGCGGTTTGTTTAAAACTGAAACATTGCCAAAACATTCTTCATCTGTGGAATAATTTTCGATTATTGTTTTTTCAGTATTTTTTGAATCTTTTTCTGAAAAAGCAAAAGTATCTAACTCAAGAATATTTTCAGGAGTATTTATCGTATCAACAATTTTTAACGATTCTGAAGTTTCTTCAAAAATTTCAGCAGTTTCTGTTTTTATTGGAACAGATTGCCTAAGCTTTTCTACCATTCGATAAACGTTTGTAAGTTCATCATCTTTTTGTGTTTTTTTTGCATTTTTATAATTTTCAAGCAATCGCAGTTCTTCTAAAAAACTTGAATAATCTTCCGTTTTTATTGAATTGGCAATAATAGCAAGCTTTTTTCCGTCTTTGGAAAGCGAATCGTGCCATAAAACAGCAACAAAAGTTCCAAAAATAAGCAAATACAGCATTATCATTAACAAATTAAAATCAGACAATATTTCCGGAGAAGAAACAACAATTCCATTCTTTGGCATTATAATTTTTTCATCTGAAACAATATTCTCTGTTGAAAAATTTATTTTTACCATATATTCGGAATCTGAATTACAAATTAAAGCATGAGTTTTTTTATCGCGAATAAATCCTTTGCGACTTTGAATTATTCCATTTTTATAAACTAAAATGACATTTTCATCGTTTTCCATTAAATCTTCCAGACTCGATTGGAAAGATTCATATTCAGTTGTGTATTTTTCAATTAATGTCCTGTTAAACACATTGCGTACAAATACATGAATAATTAAAACCGCTGTAATTTCTACAGCAATAATTAGAAAGCAAATGTTATAAAAATGCTTTTTAGCAAATTCGGATTTTCTTTTGATTAATGGAATAATATTTAAAAGACGAAAAAAAGAAAACCAACTTAACGGTGTAACTGCGTGAAAAATAGACGAAGAACGTGCAAGCAAAACAATGATAGGAACTGCCGCTAAAAAATCAATAATTTTTTGAAAACTTTTAAAATATGCAAAAAAACCATACTGCTTAATACGAAAAAAAATCAGCATAGAAAATAAAATATCAAAAATGCTACTTATAGGAAAAACAAAAAGATAAAGCGGTGTAAATTTTAATAAAAACAAAACTATCGAAAAAAAAGATATAACACCAATCAATTTTTCTGCAAAATCAACAGTGTTTTGAGAATCGTTTCTATCCATAAGATTTTCCCCTTTGGGATATTTCAATTATCGTATTTTGCTTCTTAAAACAATTTGTGTCTACCTTTATATTAAAAAAAGCTTGTAAAAGTGGCGGTTGTCTGGCAGACCACCTCTTTTACAAGCTCAATATTTTTTAAGATTTGCAAATAAATTCAGTTCTTTGTAGCTACATCAACATCTTAAAATTTATTTTTGTTCAAGGTTCCATGAAACTGTGCGGAGAATATCTCCGAAAACGCCGGCAGCTGTAACACCAGCACCAGCACCATATCCGCGCACAGTCATTGGAATCGGTGTGTAGCGTGCTGTATGGAACACAAATGCGTTTTCACAGCCTTTAATTACATAAAGCGGATGTTCCGGGCCAACTTCAATCATTCCTACAGAACATTTGCCCTTTTCAATAGATGCAGCCATACGGAGCACTTTTCCTTCTTTTTTGAGAGCATCAATTTTTTTGGCAAAATAATCATCAAGCTCGGGCAGTTTTCCTAAGAACTCGTCTGTAGAACCTGAATCATCAAATTCTGGCGGAAACACTTTGTTAATTACTATATCTTCAAGTTCAAGTTCCATACCGGCTTCTCGCGCAATAATCAAAGCTTTGCGTGCAACATCAAGACCTCCCAAATCATCGCGCGGATCAGGTTCCGTGTAGCGTTTTTCTTTTGCCTCAAGAACAGCTTTTGAAAAACTTACGCCCTCATCAAGACGTCCAAAAATGTACGAAAGTGAACCTGACATAATGCCATAAAAACCTGTAAGTCTATCGCCGGACTTAAAAAGATTCTGCAACGTATCAATAATCGGAAGACCCGCACCTACGTTCGTTTCATAGAGAAAACGACGGCGCATTTTATTAGCATTAGCACGAAGTTCTTTATAAAAAGCCATGCTCATTGAGTTTGCACGTTTATTTGGCGTTGCGATATGCATTCCTGCATTTAAAATATCAAGATAACGCTCAGGCAAATCATACGATGCGGTACAATCTACAAAAATGGGGTTGAGCGGTTTTACTCGACGTACAAAATCAAGGATTTCATCAATGTTTGTTTGTTTTCCTTTGTTTTTTACATCTTCACGCCAATTGCGCAAATCAAGACTTGTTTCGCTCGTAATCATTCCGTCAATGTTTGCAATCGCCATAACACGGATATCAATTCCCTGAGAAAGCAAATCTTTTTGCTGGTCGCGAATCTGATCCATAAGTGCACCGCCGATATTGCCAACGCCAAAAGCAAAAACTTCGATTGTCTGTGCCGTATTAAAACAGAAACGATGTGCAATTCGCACGGCAGTATCGCCGTCTTTTCCATTAATAACAACAGAAATCGAACGCTCTGAAGAACCTTGTGCAATAGCCAAAATATTTATGTCTTGGCTTGCAAGCGAGTCAAGAAAAGTTCCTGCAATTCCTCGTTTATGTTTCATTCCGTCGCCGACAATGGAAACAATGGCACAATCTTCTTGCATTTCAATAAGATTGATTATATTTTCACGTAGCTCAAGCTCAAATTCAGCACCTAAAATATCTTGAACTGTACGCGCTTCGCTTTGATTTACACAAAAACTGATTGTATATTCTGAACTTGACTGAGTAATCAAAAGCATGGAAATTCCTGCGCGAGATACGGCAGCAAAAATTCTTGCAGCCATACCTGATTTTCCTTTCATGCCGCTACCTGAAACGCTGATAATTGCAGTGTTTTTGAGGCAGGAAATTCCTCTAATTGGACCGCTTGATTCAAAACGACCGCTTGTAATGCGAGTTCCCCTGCTTGAAGGATTCATGCTATTAAGGCTCCACACTTCAATGCCTTTTGCGGCAAGTGGTGCAAGGGTTTTTGGATGAAGAACTTTTGAACCGAAAAAAGAAAGCTCCATTGCTTCTTCATAGCTCATATCGTTTACCAATATTGCATCTTTTACAATGCGCGGATCTGCTGTAAATATTCCATCTACATCAGTCCAGAATTCTACTTTTGAAGCACCAAGCCCAACGCCAATAAGTGCTGCTGAAAAATCTGAACCATTGCGCCCTAAAAGTCCCATTGAACCGTTTTTCCATGTGCAAATAAAGCCAGGGAAAAGCAAAATGCGAAAACCGGAACCGATTCGTCCGTCGCGAACAGAAGCTAAAGCTTCCATTGTGCGTGGCATATCAGGATCACCTTCTGTTTGGTTTCCGGTTGTGTAGATATATTTTCGAGAATCTAAAAGACAAACAGATTGTCCCTTTGCTTTAAGAACAGCTGCTACAATCGGACTTGAAAGGCGTTCGCCGATGCCCATAATACGACAATACGCAGAAGTAGGACATTCGCCAAAAGCAGAAACTGCATTCAAAAGTTGTTCATATTCAGCAAAAACAGATTCAAGCTCATTCATAACAGCCTTTGTATCAAAGTCGCTCAAGCTTTGCGCAATTTCATTACAAATCGTACTATGTATATTTTTAATTGAATCAATAAATTCTTCCGGTACAGCACCTGCAACTGTTTTATCAATGCTTTCTTGCAATTTGTTTGAAACGCTTGCAACAGCAGAAACAACTACACTAATGCGGTCTTTTTCAGCTCGCCCTGCCATTATCGCAGCAGAATCCAAAATACGAGCGGCATTGCCCATTGAAGTTCCGCCGAACTTTAACGTAATCATTAAAAACCCCTAAAATGAATGAGCCGGATAAAAGCTCACTCGTTAAAAAATCTGTACTATTCTAGCTTATATGGGAAAAATAATCTATGGGCGTTTTGCATTTGGGATTTATCTAAAATTTGGGGATTAATCTAGCAAAACGCTGTAGTTTGCAATTTATGCAAACTACGTTTGCAGTTTAATCAGACGTCCTTGTCTGATTAAACTGCCGAGTTTTGCTTCACAAAACTCTACGCTTGTGCACTGCCTCCGTGCAGTGCGGATTTGTACAGGGGGCGTTTCGCTTGGGGATTGGAGCTACGGTTTGGAGAACAACTAGCGAAACGCCGATTGGGCGTTTGGGTGGGGGTAATTTACAAATTTTGGGTTAATCTAGCTGTCTGACTGTCTTTGAGCTTTTTCGGCAGCAACCATATATAGAAGAAAAACAACTACTGAAAATAAAATACCCCAAAAAAGCATCAAAAAGGGCTTAAAAATGCATACATATTAAAAAATATAGTATAATGACCCCACAC
>JAAYQG010000012.1 GCA_012519415.1 Treponema sp.
GCAGACAGAGCGTTGCTATATAAATGCCAGCTCAATAAAAACACAAAGGGAGATTTTGTTCGCTGTAGCATGATGAATTTGGGCTTTTTCCAAAATCGAAATTGCGAACAATTATTGACGCTATCAAATTTAATATTCCGAATCTTAAATAGTTGTTTACTGTTGAAATTGTTTGGTATCATTGTTTCACGTGAAACATTAATAAGGTTTTGTGAATATTCTTAAAGAGTTAATCTTAAAGAATTAAGGAGAATGCTTTTGAACCACGCTCGGAAGAATATTTTTTTTGGCGTTCTTCCGGTAAAGAATCAATGGAAATGGGCAAAAAACCTAATTGTTCAAACCAATCTGCGGTGCGCGTTGTAAGAACAAACACTTCTTTAATATTTTTATTTCGTGCTCTTTCAATAAGATAATTTACAAGTTTTGGACCTATGCCAATATGACTGCAACGCTTGTCAACAGCAACAGCGGCAATTTCTGCCTGTTTCCCATTATAAATATGAAGAGCTGCACAAGCTTTTATTCCGCCGTCTAGCTCATAAACAATATAATCGCCGTATTTTTCTGCCAAATCTAATTCTGTACGTGGAAGCAAAATGCCTTCGTCTACAAAAGGACGCATAACGTTGAGAACATCGGGAATATCGTCGATAGTCATGTTTCTAATTCCGCCATAATTATCTTCATAAATCATTGTGCCAGAGCCGAAATCAGAGAAAAGTTCACATGGAATTGTGCCGTTGTAAGAACCGTTCAAAATGTGAATTCTTGAAACTCCGGAACGACAAGCTGTAAGACCTAAGCGCAATAAAGAAAGACTATGTTTAAGGTTTTCCGAATGTTCGGAATCATTACTTAATTTGTTGATTTTTAATTCATTTATATGAATAAATGAAGGAAGTTCATCAACGTTAAGTGCAAGAACATGACCTTCTTGCGATAATTTTGTGTTTGGAAGAATTTCAAAATCTTTGCTGGTAATGCTTGAATTTTCTGTTAAAAAGAAAAGTTTGTCGGCTTTCATTTTTACTGATAAAACGACAGCAAGTTGCATAGATGAAATATTATAAGGTTTTCCTGCAATGCTCCAGCCTATACATGGGAATATAGGAATAAAGTCGTTTTCTAATATTGTAGAAACTGCATCTACTTGTATTTTATCAATCTCACCGGATGTTCCAAAATCAATTCCGTTTTGAATGCCTTTGCCTCGTGCTCTAACCCAATTTCCTATAACAGCTGAGTTTTTTTCTGCTGCAAGAGATGTCATTATTTGATTTGAAACATCAAAAGCTGCCATTTTAATAAGAGGCATTGCGTCTTCTTTTGTTATTCGGTATCCGTTTTGAATTTGCCAAGAAATTGATTCTCTGTCTAAAATTTGGCTTATTCGGTTTCGTGCAGCCGGAACAATAATTACACGAATCCCTGTTTCTTTTACAAAACAAATATCTCTAATATGGCTTGCAAATATAGGAGAATCAATAATAGCATCATCTATGTGAATAACTATCGTTGCTCGTTTGAAAAGTCGTATATAGCGAATAACATCTCGAATACTTTCAGCTTTTGTGAATATATCAGTATTGTGCATATGTGAAGTATAAAAAGACAATTAATAAAAAGCAAGCAACAGATAATATTCTTTGTAAATATATACTGAACAAAATGCGAAAATACAGTTTAGTTTAAGTTTAATTTGTTTAATTCATAAAAAAATAATGTTGCCGCTTGTGCAACATTGAGACTTTCTACAGCGGTGCGAATTGTATTTCCATAATAAAGATGCTCTTTGCCTTCAATACGGATAAGTTCATCGCAGTTCTCAATAACATCTTTTGAAATGCCGTTTTCTTCATTTCCAAGAACGAGCAAAACCGGCTTGTTGTTTGCAATTAACGGCAAGTCTTTGAGTGTTTTTTTTGCTCTTATTTCTGTTCCAATGCGAACCATTTTGTTTTTTAAATCTTGCATAAATTTTGTACAGGACTCAACCGTATATAAACGAACATATTCCATGCCGCCTTGCGCCACTCTGTAACTACTTGTAGAAACACTAGATTGCGCTTCATCTAAAGGAATTACAATATTATCTATGCCGAAAAAAACCGCACTTCTAATTATCGCGCCTAAATTATTTGCATTTCCAACCCTATCTAACAGAATAATATGTTCTTTTTTCTTTATCCACGAATCAATAACAGAAGAATCCAATTGTGGAATTTTAGGCTGTGGAATCATTGCGACGACGCCTTGATGATGAACGCTTCCACAAAGTTTTTCAAGTTCTTTATCATCTTTGACGCAATTATAAGGTTTTTTTGCAGCAGCAAGGCGGCGGCATAATCCACCAAATTGAGATGCTCGCTCTTGATTAAAATAAAAGCGAGTAATAATATCTCCGTGTGCTTTTTCTAAAGCTTTTACTGCTTCCATGCCGCATATGGCAAGTTCGTTCAATTTTTTATTTTTCATAGTGATGAGTATATCATTTTGTACAACAGTCTGTGTAGTATTAGTATAAATATGAAGAACTTAGATTTCGTATGTTTTTAATTATAATATGATTGCCAAGATGTTTTAATTTATGTAACTTGACAATCAGCTTGTATATCATTATTGGTTTAATAAACGCATATTCGTAAGACAAATGGAGTGTGATATGAAAATAAAAGACGCACATGAATTATTATCAAAATATGTTACCAGCAATACGCTTCAGCGACATTGTTTAACAGTGTCTGTCGTTTTAAAATATTGGGCAAATTTACTTGGGGAACCAGATTGTGAATTTTGGGAAAGTGTTGGGTTGTTGCATGATATAGATTATGAACAGTTTCCAAACGAACATTGTAAAAAAGCTAAAGAAATATTGGAAGCGGAGAAAACAAATTATCCTGATATTTCAAATGAGTTGATTCATGCTGTACAAAGTCATGGATGGAAGATTTGTTGTGATGTTGCTCCTGTTCATATAATGGAAAAAATTCTATATACGGTTGATGAACTTACAGGGCTTATTTTTGCATGTGCAATGGCAAGACCATCAAGAAGCGTAATGGATCTTGAAGTAAAATCAGTTATGAAAAAATTTAAGACTCCGGCTTTTGCAGCTGGTTGTAATCGAGAAATAATAACAAACGGAATGGAGCTTATTAAAGCTGAAATTCCAAATATCGATAACAATGAAATAATTCAGCGATGTATTCTTGCTATGCGAACAAATGCACCATTGTTGGGTGTTGGTGTAGTTTAAAGTAGCTGAAGAACATCTAAAGCAAGCAAACCAAACAAAATTTGTGTGATTCTTTGAACAGAATCTTATTTTGCTTTGTCAAAGCTTATGTTTTTAATAAAATCATTCTAATATCAAAAATTAAAATTCCGATAATTAAAGAGTCTATCTAGCCGAAGGTTTTTCGGTATGGTGCAATTGGAGTTTGTTAATGAATCGGTCTGGTAAGTTATCAATAGTTTTTGGATTTCTGCTTGAAGTTCTAGCTGTTTTTTTTGTGTGTACTATTCTCATGCAGTTTTTTGCTTTTGGAGAGCAGCAGCCTGCTATTTTTAAAATCGGGGCTGTTCTTTTTCAAGCTTATGGATACTCTTCCATGTTAATTCCTGTCTGTATGTTTGTAGCAGGGCTTTTGATTTTTACAGGTTACTGCACTTTAAGATGGAGTATTTATCTTGCTTGTTCAATTTTTCCTTTTATAACTGTTGTTTTAGCAGAAAGAATAGCCAAGCATTTTTTAATTACAGACACGTCGGTTTTAGTGGGTTTTAAAATAGCTGCAATTTTTGTTTTTGCTGCTTTAGCTGTCGTAATTGAATACGTTCTCATTGGAATGATTTCCGATTATTTTTTAGCAAAAAAAGCATTATCTGTAAAAAAACCCAAAAAACCCAAAGAAGAAAAAGAAGAAATACCGCAAAATGCCTTTTCTAAAGACCCATTGGTCGTTGATTCCAATAAAACAGAAGAGCCGGAACAAGAAGAAACTTTTTCTTTTAAAACAACGAGCATTTTAAATGATGATAAATCTAATTCCGGCTTGACAGATAAAACAGCAGAAATAGAAGAAGAGCAGCCTGTTAAAAAAGATAAAAAAGACGATGTTACTTTTATAATTCCTCAATATGTGCCATATGGAGAACAAATAGCTAAAAAAGGTTCTGTTTGGAAAGATTATAATAAAATCGGCGATTATATTAGAAAAACTCCACCTAAGGACATTTCTGCCAAAAGTGAAAATGAAGTGTCTGACGAAGAAATTGTAGAAATTTCACTGAAAGAAAAAACATCTCATACCGTTTTGCCTTTTCAAAAAGAAGAAGAATCTGTTTTTTTAAATTTTAAAAGAATTCTGGTGCCGGATGAGCCGATTATACCTGACCCTAATGCAGAACCTGCAAAACCGGATTTGTTTCTAAACGAAGAATCGCCGATTGAAGCTTTGCATAAATCTCTAAAGGCAAAAGCTCTTCAAGATGAAGCGGAAAAAATTGCAGGAAATGAGCTTAAAGAACTTGACGAAGATTCTCTAAACAAGGTAAACACAAACATTGCTGCAAAATCGTATTTTGAGCAAATGCCGGAAGTAGAAGCAGAAATGCAAGAAAATTTTGTAAGTCTTGATGAAGAGGCATTTCTTGAAAATCCGTTTAAAGAAGCGGAAAATTTTTCAGAAGGTTTGGAGCCTGCTGTTGATATTCAAATGGAAGAACCTGTTTTTGAAGAGCCGAAATTTGAAAAGAACTCAATTGCCAATACGGAATCTAAAGATGTCTTTGAAGGAATTTCAACTGTTGAGAAAGTTTTAGAAGAACTTGAACCTATTGATGAAAATATCGAAGAATTTGAACTTGATGATTCTTTTGAAATAGAATCGATTGATGAAAATCAAATTGATGATACGGAATTTGATATAATTCCTTTTGATGAAGATTTTGAACTTGAAGAAGAAGATGATGATATAGAATTTGAAATTGAAGATTTTGAAGACTTAAAAGAAACGAAAACAGATGAAAAAAATTTTGCAGATAGTTTTTCTTCGTTGACAAAAGAAAAAGCGGAAAAAGCAGAAGATTTTGAAGAACCGAAAATTTCGCCGGAAAAAATGTTTGAACATGAACTTGCACAGAAAGCAGCATCTGTTGTTCCTGAAAAATCTATAAAAGATTATAAAATTCCAACAGACGGTTTGCTGAATACGTATCCAGATGGGCAATATTGGATAATTGACGAGAGAACTGAAAAAGCTGGAGAAATTCTAAAACAAACACTTTCAGAATTTAAAATAGAGGCTGATGTTACAGCAATACGCAAAGGTCCTGTTATTACAATGTTTGAAATACTTCCGGCACCCGGTGTTAAGTTGAACAAAATTGTTGGGCTTCAAGATAACATAGCACTTAGGCTTGCCGCTTCAAGCGTACGCATTGTTGCGCCAATTCCGGGAAAACATGCTGTAGGCATAGAAGTGCCAAACAAACAGCGTTCTATTGTTAGTTTTAGAGAGCTTATTGATAATGATTCTCCGCTTTTTGATAAAATGGAAGTGCCTGTTGTTTTGGGTAAAGATATTACAGGAGAAGCAAAACTTTTAGATTTGGCTGCAACTCCTCATCTATTAATTGCAGGTTCTACCGGTTCAGGAAAATCTGTTTGTGTTAATACGATGATATTGTCTATTTTATACAAACGAACTCCTATGCAAGTCAAAATGATTTTGATAGACCCAAAAGTAGTTGAACTTAAACTTTACAATGATATTCCGCACCTTTTGACTCCTGTAATAACAGAACCGAAAAAAGCATTTCAGGCTCTTCAATATTGTCTTTGCGAAATGGAAAGGCGTTATGCACTTCTTGATAGAATGGGTGTTCGTGATATTAAAAGCTATAACCGTCGCATTAAAGAGAGAAAGCTTGCAAATGAAAATTTGCCTTATATTGTTGTTATTATTGATGAATTTGCAGACCTTATGGCAACAACAGGAAAGGAACTTGAATCAACAATTGCTCGTCTTGCTGCAATGAGCCGAGCGGTAGGAATCCATTTGGTTCTCGCAACACAACGTCCGTCTATTGATGTAATTACAGGACTTATCAAAGCAAATATTCCGACTCGTATTGCGTTTATGGTTGCTTCAAAAATGGATAGTCGTATTATTATTGATCAAGTCGGTGCAGAAAAATTGCTTGGCAAAGGCGATATGCTTTATGCTTCTGCTGTAGATCCGTTCCCTGTTCGTATTCAAGGAACTTTTGTTTCTGACAATGAAGTTGAAAATGTTGTTGATTATGTCAAGAAATTTGGTCCACCGGAATATATTGACGAAGAAATTTTCTTTGATGATGAAGAGGAAGAAACAGAGCCTTCGCTTTTTTCTGATGGTGAAGATCCGCTTTATGAGAAAGCACTTGATATAGTTCTTCAATCTGGAAAAGCTTCTGCATCTTACATTCAACGAAGATTAAAGGTTGGATATAACAGAGCAGCCCGTCTTGTTGAAGAAATGGAAGCTCGTGGAATCGTAGGCCCTGCAAACGGCTCAAAACCACGCGATGTGATTCATGTGCCAACAAGAACTGTTCGTTCTTCAATGACAACAGAAGAATAAAAGACAGATATTAAATTTTAAGAATGTAAATTTTATCGGATTAGCTTGACAATTTTCGGGAAACTATTTACCATTGTTCAACACGTCGCAGGATAGAGCAGTTGGCAGCTCGTCGGGCTCATAACCCGGAGGTCGTAGGTTCGAGTCCTACTCCTGCTAGAAGCGGTTCGCAATCTTGCGAACCGTTTTTTTTTGAGGTTTTATATGATTGTTGATTTCCATACACATATTTGGCCTGACAGTCTTGCAAAAAAAGCAATCACGGAATTGTCAAAAAACTTACAAGACGGATACGAGCATTTTAGCGATGGAACAGCTTCCGGATTAATTCAAAAAATGGACGAATGGAACATAGACAAGTCTATTGTTCTTCCTGTTCAGACAAAAGCAAGCCAGTCAAAAACGATAAACGAATACGCATTTTCGATTAATCAAAATGAAAAATATAAAGACCGCATTATTTCATTTGGCGGAATATGGCCTTATACAGAGAATATAAAAGAAGATATAGATTTTATAGTAGCTCATAATTTTAAAGGAATAAAATTTCATCCTGAATATCAGCGCTTTAATGTTGACGATAAGCGATTTTTTCCACTTTACGAATATGCTTTAAGCAAAGGATTAATTCTTATTTTCCATGCAGGCGTCGATATCACTGTTAAAGATTATCTGCATAGTTCTCCAAAACAATTTAAGCATCTTGCTGAAGAAATGAAAGGTGGAATTATTGTTGCTGCCCATTTAGGTGGGCATCTTCAGACAGATGAAGCTATTGAAGTTTTGGCAGGTTCTTCCGTTTATATTGATACTTCAATGGGGTTTGGTTTTTATGGAAAAGAAAATTTCTTGAAAATGGTAGCTGCACACGGTGCCGAAAAAATACTTTTTGCTTCGGATTCTCCTTGGGGCAATGCAAAAGAAGAACTTGAAAATATTTTGAGCCTTCCTCTAGCAGAAGAAGAGAAAAATCTAATTTTGAGCGGAAATGCAATAAGGCTTTTAGAAGGCTGAAATATGGAGCATATCGGACTTGAACCGACCACCTATTGATTGCGAACCAATCGCTCTACCAGATGAGCTAATGCCCCAAAACAAAATGATTCTAACGTAAACTGTTCGTTTTGCGCAATATCATGAAAATTTTATTTGAGTTTATAAAATCCATTTTTTGGTGAATTTATCTTAACTTAACAGACTTTTAAGATTATAAATAGAATTTATTCTCAAACCGTCCCAGTCGTTTATCGAAAATCTATTGTTTTCATCAATTAAGACAGCTTTTCCGCCGATTGCATCAAAACCTTTGACATATCTTAGCGTGTCATCAACAAACAAAGTTTGTTCAACTGAAAAACCTGCGGCTTTAATTGGTGCAAAGTATGATTCAGGCGCAGGTTTCCCATTTAAATTGTTTGCACGCAAATCAAAAATAACTTTAAACAAATCAAAGATTTTAAGTTTTTTTAAAATCCGTTCAGCATGTTCGTAAGGGGAATTTGTCAAAATAGACATGGGCATTTTTAGAGAAAGTAAATAATCCCTAAGATTCGGATCAAAAGAAACTTCATTAATTTCTTCTTCCGGATGTACGGATTTGAAAAAAACGTCTTCATTTTTTAAGCCTTTTTCTTTTTTTAGCCATTCAAGAGTTGTTCCAAAACGCGAAAGACCGCTTTTTCGCTCAATAGTAGCTTCTTCCGGAGAAATATTAAGATAATCTGAAACAAATTGCACGAAGCGTTCATTCATTTTTTGGGTTATAGGTGCAGAAGACGGATATAGCGTATTATCAAGGTCAAACAGTAGATGTTCAATTTTTTCTGCCATTATTTATCTCCAAAACAAGTTCCAACTGTTCTTCCTGCAAGAATAAGTTCGTGTGTTAAAGGTACTTTTTTTATTTTTCCGCTTATTTCTTCTAATGGAACAGCCGTAATGCGGTCGTTTTTTATGGCAACCATTTTTCCAAATTCGCCACGAGCGAGCATATGTGCTGCTTCAACTCCAAATCGTGTTGCTAAAATTCTATCATACGGTTCCGGCGTGCCGCCTCTTTGTAGATAACCTAAAACTGTTACTCTTGAAACAAAACCTGTTTCTTTTTCTAATTCTCTTGCAATTCTATAGCCGATTGATTCTTTCATTTCTGAACGGCGATGTTTAAGCACTTTTTTGTCAAGCTTTGCTTCTTCTAGAGATTTTGCACCTTCTGCAACAACAACAATAGAAAAGCTTTTTCCTTCTTCTTTCCGCTTTGATAAATGCTTGTTTATTATTTTTACATCATAAGGAATTTCTGGAATAATAATAACATCGCCGCCGCCTGCAATTCCTGCATACAAAGCTAGCCAGCCTGCTTTGTGTCCCATAACTTCAATAACCATAATTCTGTTGTGGCTGTGTGCTGTTGTATGTAGTCTATCAATAGCTTCTGTTGCAACAGAAACAGCTGTATAAAATCCAAAAGTTATGTCTGTTCCAACTAAATCATTATCTATTGTTTTGGGAAGTCCGATTATATTCAGTCCTTCTTGATGAAGCATATGTGCGGTTGTGTTTGCGCCGTTTCCGCCCAAAACAACTAAAGCATCAAGCGCAAGCTTTTTATACGTTTGTTTAATGCTTTCAACGGGATTTTTTCCCGTTTTAGAATTTTCTTCAGTATATTTAAACGGTTTTTCGCGCGAAGTTCCAAGTATGGTGCCGCCGCGTGTTAAAATCCCTGTAATGTCAAACGGTTTTAGTTCTTCATATTCACAGTCAATCAAACCTCTGTATCCATTATGAATACCGATAACTTTCATTCCATATTCATCCATTGCAGTGCGTGCAATAGCTCGAATTGCAGCATTTAACCCCGGAGCGTCGCCACCGGAAGTTAAAATACCGACAGTTTTGACTAATGAATTTTTCATAAATTTCCTCTAAAAATGATATATTTCATAATAACGGAAACCAACAGCCTCGATACAATTCAAAATTTATTAGCTCGAATCGTCGCATTTGGCAATTGTGTCTGTTTTAAACATTTCGATGAATTAAAACTTGCATCAAAATGTAAGATTGTACGTTTGCACTGATAACACTTGCGCTTTTGAGTTTATTCTACTATAAAAAGAAGATAATTAAAATGATATTTAGCATTTGTTTATAAAATCTTTTGCTTTTATGACTTTCTGCTATTATGCGATTTTGCAACCGATGAAATTGTTATAGACAGGAAGAGTATTCGGCAGATAAGGGAAAAATATGTTTTTTGAAACTTTTTCATTTATGTATGACTGGGGATTAAATTTAATTCGTTCAATTCAAAGCGTTTCATCGCCGGTTCTGACTGCTTTTGTTAAAGGCATTACATTTTTGGGCAATCCAGAATTTTGTATAGCGGTTTTTGTTTTTCTTTTATGGTGCGTTGACGAAAAAAAAGGATTTAGACTTGCTGTATTACTTGGTTTTTCCGGCGGATTGAATGTTGTTATAAAAAATGCGCTTCAAATTCCGCGACCGTTTGAATTAGATCCGTCTGTAAAATTATTGGATGCAAAGAATTTTTCAACACCGTCCGGTCATGCTCAAAATTCTGCAATTATGTGGCCTTTTTTTGCAAAAAATATTCATTTTCTGCAAAAAAAAAGATTTTTAATTCTCAAAAATGTTGTTGCTGTTCTTCTTCCGCTTCTTATAGGCTTTTCGAGAGTTTATTTAGGTGTTCATTATCCGTCTGATGTATTGATTGGTTGGTTTATTGGCTTTTTATTTATTTTGATTTCTTTTTTATTTTGGCAAAAAGTCTCGCTTTTTTTTGAAAAATTGCAACATTCTCTTAAAATTTTATTTTGTTTTGCCCCTTGTTTTTTGCTTCTTTATATTGATAAAAGTCAAATAGAAATACCGGCGTTTCTTTTTGGCTTTACTATTGGCAGAGTTTTTATAAACGAAAAAGGAGGATTTTCCGCAGCAGACGGAAAAATCTATCAAAAGATTATAAGACTTATTGTTGGCGTGTCGGGTGCAATTATTATTTATTTTGTTTTAAATTTTGCTAAGGAATTTCACCAAATTTCAAGATATGTAATATTTATTCAGTTTTTATTTTTAGGATGGTGGTTAACATTTGGTGCGCCTGTTATTTTTGGAAAATTACATTTAACCGGCGTAAAAAAAGCAGAATCCACAGAAGAAATCAACAATGGGGAAAAAAATGATAAGTGAACAATATACGCCGGACGAGCCGATTGTTGCTATTGCGACGGCATTGGTGCCTTCGGCTTTGGCTGTTGTGCGCACGTCTGGAAAAAATTCTATTGAACTTGTGTCAAAATGTTTTTCAAGACCAAAAGCATTAAATGATGCGGAAGCAAATACGCTTGTTTATGGCTGGATAATCGACCCGAAAACATATGAAAAAATTGACGAAGTAATTCTTGCCGTTTATAAAGCTCCAAAAAGCTTTACAGGCGAAAATATGGTTGAAATATTTTGTCATGGCGGTACATCAACAGTTCTTGGCGTTTATCAATCTTTGCTTGCTTCCGGTTTTCGTTCTGCACAAAAAGGAGAATATACTTTTCGCGCATTTATTAACGGAAAAGCAGACCTTACAAAAGCCGAAGCTGTACGTGAAATTATCGGTGCAAAAACAGACGAAAGCCGTAGACGCGCAGCAAATCGTTTACAAGGTGCTCTTTATACGGAAATAAAAACCGTTAAGGAAGAATTATTAAAAGTTTTAGCTTCAATTGAAGTCGGAATTGAATATCCGGAAGATGAAGAAAATTTTTCTGAAACTTTTGATGATTCATTTTTAAAAAATATTATTTCAAAACTGAAAATATTACATAATTCTTGGCAAGCTGAAAAACTCTATCAAGACGGAGCAGAAATTGTTCTTTGCGGAAAGACAAATGCCGGAAAATCAAGTTTGTTCAACTTGCTTTTGAAAGAAGAAAGAGCCATTGTTTCAGACATTCACGGAACAACAAGAGATTTTATTGAAAGTTATGTATCATTTGATGGAATTCCCGTTCGTCTTTTTGATACGGCAGGACTTAGAGAAACAAAAGATGAAATTGAAAAAGTGGGTGTTGAACGAACAAAAGAATTGATAAGTCATTCAGATGCTGTTCTTTATATAATTGATTCTTCTTGCGGTTTTACAGACGAAGATGAAGAATTTTTGAGAAACTTTACAGATGAAAATTCTAAAACAAGCGAAATACCCATTATTCTTGTTTTTAATAAAATTGACAAAGCTGGTTTTTTATATGAAGAATTAAAAAGCAATAAAACTGTTCCGCTGGAAAAACTACCTTTTCGGCAAAATATCAAAATTTTTGGTGTCAGCGCAAAAACAGGTTTGGGTGTGCAGGAATTAATAAAAGCAACAGCTGAAATAATTCAGAAATCTTGTGCGAGCGTAAAAGACGGAACGGGATTGGGTAGCGAACGACAAAAAGATGCAATAGAAGAAGCTTTAGAATCTTGTGAACATGCACTTTTATGCACAAAAGAAGGATTTACGCTAGATGCTGCTGTTCACGATATAGAAGATGCCATTGCTTCTTTAGGTGAATTAACCGGCGAAATAACAAGCTCAGATATTCTCGAAGCTGTTTTTTCTGAGTTTTGTGTAGGAAAATAAACGATTCAGACAATTAGGCAGCTTCGATGATTAATTTTTCAGTTTGACTTTGTCTAAAGCTCCGATGTTTTTTATTCCTTCTAATAGATTTGGAATATCTAAATTATGTGGAACTTTAACCGTATAAATTATGCGGATTTGTTGTTCCGAAAGTTCTTTGGAAAAATCTACATTTGTAACAATAAGCCCGTGTTTTTTAAGCTCTTGGTTTAGAGATTTCATGTTAATCATATCGTTCTTATAAATAAGTTCCAAATGTTTAATATGTTCAGCTGGAAAATATCGTTGTTCAAAATGTTCAAGAGAAAACATTAAAGAGTTTGAAATAATTAAAGCAAGAAAAGCAATAACAATCATTCCGCAACCTATAGCCATTCCGATGCCAGCAGCAGTCCAGACTGTTGCTGCAGAATTTAGCCCTCTAATGTTAAGCCCTTGATGTAAAATTGCACCGCCGCCCAAAAAGCCAACCCCCGAAACTATTTGGGCAGCAATCCTTGTTGGATCTCCGCGCCCCGGTGCATATACCTGTGGAATATAAAGTGAAGTCAGCATCATAACTGTTGCTGAAAGACAAATCAAAATATGAGTTCGTAGTCCTGCGCTTTGAAGATGTATTTTTCTTTCAAAGCCGATAACAAAGCCTGCAATTGTACTCAGTACAATGCGAAATGCCATTGTTTTAAAAGAGAGAGATGGACTTGTTAAAATATCAAAAATATTTTCCAACATAAATTTTAAGAAGAAATTTTATCAAGAAAAATAATCTCAATAGTTTCTTTTCCTTATGGTAATTTATGAATTTTCTAAAATTATTTTAGAAAAGAAAAAACACGACCGGTTTTAGTTCCAACTTTAAGCCAATCTGTCGTTTTTCGATCTTGTAAATCATTCAAATACGGAAAAAGCCATGTGCAGATTTCCGAATCGCTGTTAGTATCTGCTCTTACAAGTGTAATTTGAAAAGGATTTCCGTTTTGAAAGCGAGCTGCGTAATTTTCCGCAAGTGCTATAAATGCGTCTTGTGCAACAGCAAGCGGAATGCTTGTTGGTCTTACGTCCAAACCAGAACGTACAGGATTTGCTGAAGTTGGTGCATATTTTAGAATAAACACAAGACGACCGGAACCTTGTTTTTCAAAATATGTTATTGCTTCGTATGCCATGTAGCTGTATCCGAGTATTAAATCATCAACACTGTGAGAAATTCCTTCAATGCTATTTGATGTATAATCCGGTGCAAAAAATTGGGCATCAAAGATAAGAATAACTTCATCTAAAGTTTTATAAGCATTTGTAGCTTTTAAAACAGCACCTCTTGCAGAAATAGGAGAAGGTCTGTTCCACGCCATTGTTTCTGTGTTTAATGGCGAAATATCACTGTCTATTCCGGACGGCAATGTAATCAGTACATTTCGTCCGGCTTCTACTGCAAAAGTTGAATAAGCTGTTCCGGCAGGATAATCTTTGCCGGCTATCAATGTTGTCTTTTTCATTGCTATAGTATAAAACAACAAATGAAACCTCTCAAGTAGAAAAACTGTTCCGTTATGTATTTTGCCGACAAGACGCAAGTTTAATTCCATGAAAGTATTTGCTACAAGGTTCGCGATACCGTTGACGGCAATGCAAATGTTATGTATTCTGCCTTGTATGAAAATTTGGTTGAAATATATTTTAGGTTGTGCATTAGGCATTATATTGTCAATTATTCTGCAAAGTTCAAATCAATCAGCTATTGCGGTTGTTCAGTATTTATCTGATTTTTCACTTTCTGCAGGGCGTTATGGACTTTTGCCTTTTCTTTTCTTTTCTATGACCGTTGCGGTTTTTGAACTGCGCGAATCAAAAGCTCTTTTGCGTACTGCGTTTAATTGTGTGATTATTACGTTGATTACAACGGCAGGATTTACAATTTTAGGTGTTTTTTCCGTGCTTGTTTTTCAGCCACCGCGCATTCCTATTTCTGTTGAAGAAGCAACAACTATTTATTCGCTTGCAGTTCCGGAAAATATAATGAAACTTTTTCCCGTTTCAAATTTTTCATCGTTTTTGGAAGGTTCTTATCTTTTGCCGTTATATGTTTTTGCAGGTTTTGCAGGTGCAGGCTGTGCTTCAGAAAAAGCCAACGCAAAACCGACTCTTACATTGTTTGATTCTATTTCAAGAGTAAGTTATGCAGTCGTAAGTTTTTTTATTGATATGCTTGCAGTGGGACTTATTGCAATTTCTTGTACATGGATGCTAAATTTTCCAAGTGTTTTAAGAAGCGATTCGCTTTCGCATTTAATTCTTCTTGTGAGCATTGATGCTGCAGTAATAATTTTAATTATCTATCCGCTTCTTTTGAGATTAATTTTTAGAGAACGGCATCCTTATCGAATTCTTTTTGCAAATATAGCTTCTATTGTAACAGCCTTTTTTTCCGGAGATTATAATTTGACGCTGGGTGTGAGTATCCGTCATTCTCGAGAAAGTTTAGGTGTTCATCAAAGAATAAGTTCCGTATGCCTTCCCGTTTTCTCAACATTTGCGCGTGGCGGAGCTTCAATGGTTTTAAGTATTTCTTTTATAGTCATATGGCGCTCTTATTCCGACATGAAAATTTTAAGCGAATTACCTTGGATAATTATCGTGTCTTTTGTTTTATCTTTTTTATTAGGAACATTTACAAACGGCGGACCGTTTGTCGCGCTTGCTGTTATGTGTTCGCTTTATGGAAGAGGATTTGATACAAGCTACTTGATTATTAAACCGGCAGCTTTCTTTTTATGTTCTGTCGCAGCTACAATAGATGCCGTTACATCATTTTTTGGAACATACATTGTTGCCGTGCATGAAAATCTTGTGCAACATAAGGAACTGAAGTTTTATATATAATCATATTATGAATTTTGCATCCCCCCGCTTCAACCTCAAGAAATTACAAGGTAATGGATTTTTTGCGTGATAGGAGCGAGTGGGATTTATACGGATAAAAATGCTTTTATAATTTCTCAAATCCATATATAATAACGAAATAAGTATTTTGTCGTGGATTTTATATTGGCAGCTTTTTCAGTATAAGAGATTTACGGCGGATATGGAGGGGATATATTCGATGGACGGCACTAAAGAGGCACTTAGGGAATCATGAAAGAAGATTTTTCAAGTTACCAAGCTGATCACAAGATGTTTAGATTAGCAAACGATAATGATGTAGATATATAAGTTTTATTGCCTTTATTGGAATCCAACGATGAATAAATTCGCGGTGCTACGATATTGAATAAGAAAATACCAAAAGAAATTCTTTATGAATTCCGAAAAGATAAAAGTGAGTATATTCAAAATTGCCTTAGAATACGCGGAGTAAATATAGAATGAAAACAATATGTATAGCTGGAAAAAATAGTATTGCAGTAAATAGTTTGAAATATATATTAGAAAAATATTCTGAATACAGAATTGTATGTATTGTAAATCCTACAGATACCGGTATAGATAGTTGGCAACCTTCGTTAAAAAAATATGCGAAAGAAAATCAAATAGAAATAGTATCCTTAGATAAATTATATTCTTTGGAAGACTTGTACTTCATTTCTCTAGAATACTCTGAAATAATAAAACCGTTTATGTTTAAATCTAGTCAGCTTTATAATATTCTCTTTTCAAAGCTTCCGAAGTATAAAGGTATGTATACCTCTGCTTTGCCGTTGTTAAATGGAGAAACTGAAACAGGGGTAACATTGCACAAAATTGAAGCAGGTATTGATACAGGCAACATTATTGACCAAACAACTATTTCCATTGAACTTTCTGATAATTCTCGTAGCTTATATCATAAATATTTAGATTACGCATATAAGTTATTTACAAAGAATATTTTCTCCCTACTTACAAATACTTTTTCTGATTATCCACAGCCTAATGTTGGGTCATCGTACTTTTCAAAACGCAGTATAAACTACGCAGCATTAGAGATTGATTTGCGTAAAACAGCATATGAAATACATAATCAATTTCGTGCATTTACATTTAGAGAGTATCAAATGCCAAAATTCAACAATTGGCAGATTATAAGAACTGAAATTACTACAAATAAAAGTATAAAAAAGCCAGGTACAATAATCTGTGAAAATGATGAGTTTTTTTATTGGCTACAATTGATTATGATATTATTCTGTATAAGGATTATTATCCAATCTTATGGCACGCTTCTGAAACTGGCAATATTCAGGAATTGAAAAACTCATTAAAATATATATCTGATATTGATTTAAGAAACAAAAATGGATGGAATGCACTAATTATTGCTACATATAATGGACAGGTTGAAATTATAAATTATTTATTAAATCAAGGTTCTAATGTAAATACTACAAATTACAAAGGCACTACTGCATTGATGTATGCTTTTAGTTATTATGAAAGATCGAAGGATAGATCTGTAATAGATTTTCTGATTAATCATGGAGCTGATACGACTATAAAAGATCAAAGCCAAAAGAATATCTTTGATTACATGAAAGAGAGAAGATGTCCTGATTTGCTGGATTTAAAGTAATAAACATAAATATAATAAACATCATCCCCCCGCTTCAACCTGTTTCGGCTATGTTACGAAAATTGCTTTGGCTTTGTCAGGCATTTTTTCATGAAGCTTTTGTCAATGTAACTATAATTGAAAAAATCTTAAAAATATAGTATGATAATCTATGGAGGCTTAAATCAAAGGGGAAGTTTATAAATGCAATTATCAACTTTTTTCTTTATCATTGGATTTTTGGCTGTTTATTCATGTTTATTTGTTACTCAAATTATTCCTTTATTTTCAAATAGAGAAGCGAAATCAAACAATAATATTACAAACAAAAAAATGGGCAGACAATTAATATCAATAAAATATGAACCAATTAATTCAAAACAAAAAAATATGTTTTTGGTTTTTTCATTACTTTTATTTTTTGTATCAATTGCTGTATTAATTATATGGAACTTAGAATATTCTTTACCTTTTTTAGCTTTTAGTATCATTTTTATAGCAATATTGAAGTCTCAGTATAGTAATGATTATGGAATATATGAAAATGGCATAATTTTTGGAGATTTGCTTCCATGGAGTAAAGTACATTCATGGAAAATTGAAAGTAATCAAGATATTTCAATATTAAAAACAAATGGATTTAGTTTTACATTATCAGAACAGTGTGATGAAATTTCTAAAATATTGAAAGCAAAAAATATAAATCAAATATATGAAGCGACTTCCAACAACTGATTCAGCGCTGATAACGCTATGTTATATTTTTTGAAATTCGCACTTGATACGTAGCAAAAAATGCGCTAATGTGTGCAACGCAGGTTAAAGAATGTTCTATTTTTGCAGATGTTGAAAGTAGAAACTGTCTTTTGCCTAAATTAACTTTTATATTTTTACTAGGAAAATTTTATGAAAAAACTGCTACTATGTGCTGTGCTAGTAATTTCAAGCATTATGTTTGCACAAGCTGTTTTTGCGGAATCTGAAGAAGAGATTCTAAGGAATGCCTACAAAGATTTTACGACTCCGATTGTTGTAAATTCCATAAAAGAAAGTCCTGTTTTGGGGAAAAATCAGGGAAATTCATACGTATTTGCAGAAATGACAATAATCAAATTCTGTAATATCAGTGATGAAGTCATTAAAAAAATAACCTTTTCCTATACAGTTTATGACCGCAATTATAAAAAGGTATACTCTAGGGAAATTTCAGAAAAAAACATAGAGCCTTTTGCTGTTCTGTCTAAACCATTAAAGAATGTCAACATGAAAGAAACAAAGGCATTGAAAGAGCTTCGCAGAAAGGCAGAGGAAGCTAAACTCTACAGTGTAGAGATTGATAAAATAGATATTCAGTTTGCTGGTGGAAAAAAACAACAAATTTCAAAGGCAGATATTCCGTCATGTATATATGGTACTACGGTTGATTTATATGATAAGAATAATATGAAAATCAGTCTGGAATATAATGCTTATGAAGAATCTTGCTCCATAACGGCTGAAGCACCGTTTGAGATGTCATATCTTAGCTGCAATTTTGGAGTATCGAACGATGACGCAGAAGAAGCAAAAGATGATGATTTAGAAAACGGAGAAGAGATTGTTGATATAGAAGATTCAGATGTAATATCGTCTATAAAGACAACTAAATCTGAAAGAGGCTATAAAAGCACAACTTTAATTAGTGCTTCTGATGTTGTTTTTACAGACAGTGTTAGTGTAGAATATGTTGGCGGTTCTGCCGGAAAAAATGAAAAAATTTTTATTGATAATGCAGGTACATTGCAACAAATCAACAAACTGGCAGAATTTCTGGAGCTTGTTTTGTAATATCGTATTGTCGCGCTACATAAATTTATCATGTTCAAATAAAAAAGCCTTGTTTTTGAATGGAATAATTTCAATACAAGGCTTTTTTTGTTCGTTATACAAATATTTCTAAAATTAAAAACTAATTCAGTAAATCCTCAAGATCGATTTCTCCTGCAAAGCAGGGTACTGTAATTGTCCAGTTTTCAAGAGCCGACGGATGAAGCTCGCCGAAAATGCCGATGACTTTTGTTTTTCCGTTGTCTGTTTTTATCAAAATATTTGCTTGTCTTCCGGGAATAAAGCGTGGATCATCGCTTTCGCTAACGAGATATTCATGATCTAAGAAGTGAAGAATAGTTGCCGCTTCACTTGCCGCCGTGTTAAAGTTAGCATCACTTGCTGCCGTAACAAAACCAAGACATTGTCGTGTTTTTGTTCCTGTATTTTCAGTATTGTCAAGGAAAGCAATTTTGCCGATTTCAAAAATTTTATGCGGATAAACGGCATTTCCCGATGCAGCTTCAGCACCAAGCAAAGAAGGAATAATTGAAGGGCGAACAAATTGGTAGTTTTCCGTCATTGGGTTTGATATTTCAATTACTTTAGAACCGTCAATATTCATGCGGTCAATATAATCTTTCTTTGAGCCAAGATAATTGAAAATCATTTCTTGATAACCTAAGCCGACCATAATAGTTTTCGCCTTGCGACTGAAAATAGTAAGCTTAGAAAGACGTCCGATTGTAAAATCATTCGGTTTTTCGGGGTTAAAATTTGTAATTTCTTTACCTATCATAACATCTTCGATAATATCAACTTCATGTAAAAAATCATTACGATAAGGAGGCGGCGTAACAACAATTTTTCCGTCTTTTATTTCTGCTGAAATATCCATTTTGGCAAGAATATCGACAGCTTCTTTTTCTGTAAAATCAGAACCCAAAAGCTTGTTAATGGCTTGAATAGATGTTGATGTTGATTCTTGAAAATAAAAAGGCGTAACGATTGATTTTCCGAAACCTGTTTCATAAGGGTGATTAATCTGAACAGGAAGAATTTCGTATCCTGTATCCTTAAAATCACAAGCAACAATAGATGTTGCCAAAAGTAGCGAAGGCATATCTGTTCCTGTCATTTCTACAAGAAGGTCTTTGTCGCCGACTTTTACAGCTCCGATAGTTGCACTGTTAATAATCGGTGCCATCGACATAATTTCACCTTTTGAATCGCTTAAAAGAGGAAACAATTTTGCATCTTTTAAAATCCAGCCATATTCTTTTCCCTTTGGATGGTCGTTCAAAATCTGACGGCAAGTCATTTCTTCTTCATAACCAAGAGGCACAAAAGATGTTTTATCGGGGTTAACTGCTTTATAGCTGACAGGCCAGCTTATATTTGCAGAGCGGTAAACTCCCATAGAAACGGAACGTCTTTTTCGTCCGAAATTCCAACAAAGTTTTTCTTGAGTTTGAATAATGTCAAGAAGCATAGGCTCATCAATTTCTTTGCCAGAAATAACAAATGCAGTCATAAACGGACGAATATCTTTTATATTTGCATCTACATTTACAATTCTGTCGGCAAAATCGCAAGATTTATTTTTAGTAGAAAGAAAAGAAGAGTAATCTGTGCGTTTTCCGCCATTATGTATACGAAGACAACGAGCAATTCCGGCTGTTGACCATAAATCCGGGCGGTTTGTATCGTTGAGTTCAATTTTAATGACACGTTGATCAACCGGCATTGTTTCATCCGGTTTTTCATCTAGCTCTGCTTTTCCGCTTTCAAGCCGGTTTTCTAGTTTTTCGTAATCATACTTTGTGCCGAGCAGGCTAAAAAAAAGTTTTTCGTTGACTTCAATTTTAGGCATTGGAACATTCCTTTAATAAATAAAAACGGAAAACAGCTTGAAATTGCTGTTCAAATCCATAAATAAGCGAATAAAAACGCTAACGAGATTATAACGAAAAATTGGCTTATTTGTCTATGTGCGTTTTGCGTTTGGGTTTAAGTTACAAATTTGGGTTTAATCTAGCAAAACCCGTAGTTTGTGGCAAGCACAAACTACAAGGCTTATGTGTTTCGTGGGTTTAATCTGCAAATTTGGGAATAATCTAGTTAAAGTGTAAGCTATATGGCTTGATGTTATGGGGGTGAGTTAAAAGGAGGGATAAACTGGTGGAGCTTCAAACAAGATTTTTCTTGCAAAAATTTGTTGGATTCGCTAAATTAATCCCAATAGCGAAACCACAAGGACTATTGTTTTTATGGATATTCATATATTAGAAATGCCTCTTGATTATGGAGCAAACCGACATGGTTCGGATATGGGGCCGTCTGCAATGCGGCTTGCTGGCTTAAAAGAAAAAATACAGCAGCTTGGTCATAATATAACCCGTTCTTTTTCGCCTATTGAGTTTCGTCCGCAAGAATATGAAGAAATATATGATGAAAAGGCAAAATATTTACCGCTTATTGTAAAAGCATGTAACAATCTCGCACAGTCTGTAAAAGAAGCAATAAATAAAAATGCGTTTCCTCTTGTACTTGGCGGCGATCATTCTATTGCGCTTGGTACTATTGCTGGTCTTTCAAGTGAATATAGAAAAAAGAATTTGCGATTCGGGGTTGTTTATATAGATGCGCACGGTGATTTTAATACGTGTGAAACTACATTAACCGGTAACATTCATGGAATGTGTCTTGCTGCGTCTTGCGGTTACGGAATTAAGCCTTTAACGGAATTGTTTGAAAAAGAAACAAAAGTAGATTCGGAACTGGTTTTCTATATCGGGCTTAGGGATGTTGATCCAAAAGAAAGGGAACTTATGCATAAGGCAAAAGTAAAAACTCTTACAATGGCAGATATAGATAGAATAGGTTTTACAGAATCTGTAAAGCAACTTATAAAGTTTATAAAAACCAAAACAGATGTTGTTCATGTAAGTGTTGATATGGACGTTATAGACCCGATGTTTGCACCCGGTGTCGGTATTCCTCTTCCCGGCGGACTTACCTACAGGGAAATATTGCTTTTAATGGAAGAATTAGCCAAAACAAATAAAGTAAAATCAGCAGAAATAGTCGAAGTTAATCCTGTTTTAGACGTTAGAAATCAAACAGCCGCCATGGCAGTTGAAATTGTAGGACGTCTACTTGGTGGAACAATTTACTAGTTGCAATAAAAAGATATTTAAACAATCTTGACAAAATTCATAATTTTGTTCATTATCACCTAGCTTACAACATAATATATAAATATTGTCGAATTGTCCGCCAAAACAAAAGGGGAATGTATGTCTGTAAAAATTATAGGTGTTGGAAAAGCTCTTCCAAGAAAAAAAATACTGAATAGTGAATTGCCTGAGGAATTGAATACATCTGACGAATGGATTCGTTCACACACAGGAATAGGAAGTCGTTATATTTGCAGCGAAAATGAAAATTCAGCAGTCCTTGGTGTAAAAGCGGCAGAAGCTGCCCTTGCAAATGCCAAATCAAACGGATTTTTTGTTAATTCAGAACAGATAGATTTAATTGTATGTTCAACAGCAGTTCCGGTTCATTGGGGTTTTCCTTCAAATGCTTGTTTAATTCAACAATCGTTATGTGCGGATAACGCAGCCGGTTTTGATGTAAGTGCTGCATGTTCCGGGTTCATTTATGGATTGCAGACTGGACGAGCGTTGCTTAATCAAATGAATTGGAAATATGCATTAGTTATTGGTACGGAAGAGCTTTCTAGAATTGTAAACTGGAAAGATCGTTCATCGTGTATTTTGTTTGGTGATGGAGCCGGAGCTGTACTTCTTGAAAATTCAGAAGAAAATACTGAACATTTCGGTTCTTTTGTTTTAGGAACAGACGGAAAAGGCGCAGAAGTCCTTTATCTTGGAACAGATGATATATTAATTCATATGGATGGTCATGCTGTTTACAATTTTGCTGTAAAAAAAATGGTTGAAATTATTCAGACTTTAATGGAAAAAGACAATCTTTCAATAGATGATATTGATTTAATTATATGTCATCAGGCTAACGAGCGAATAATTCAAGCTGCTGCAAAACGCCTGAATTATCCTTTGGAAAAATTTCCGATTTTGATTGAAGAATATGCAAATACTTCCAGTGCCTCAATTCCTATTTCGTTAACTGATTTGTCTGAAAATGGAATTTTGAAACATGGTATGAAAATTTTGCTTGCAGGTTTTGGTGCCGGGCTTACATGGGGAGGATGCTCGCTAACATGGTAAAGTACATTTTTGCATTTCCGGGGCAGGGTGCACAAACACCCGGCATGATTAAAGATATTTGCGAAAAACACCAAGAAATCAAAGCTGTTCTCGACAGATTCAGCCAAGTAACGGGAATTGATGTTCCTTCACTTTTGTGGAATTCAACAGAAGAAGAACTTGCAAGAAGCGACAATAGTCAAATTGCAATTACAGCATCTTCTCTTGTTGCTGTTGAAATCTTAAAGAAATTTGATATAAAACCGGATGTGCTTGCAGGTTTTAGTCTCGGTGAATGGAGTGCTCTTTGTGTTTCGGGCGTTCTTTCATTTGAAGAAACAGCTTATGCGGTAAAAAAGCGCGGTGAAATTATGCAGTCTGTCTGTGATGAAATTGCCGAACAATCTCATGGAAATGTACCCGGTATGGCAGCCTGTATTGGGCTTGAACCAGAAACCATAATAAAAGCAATTGAAGGCATAAAAGATGTTTTTGCTGCAAACTTGAACAGCTTTAAACAAACTGTACTTTCCGGCACAAAAGCAGGGCTTGAAAGAGCGACAGAAGTTCTTAAAGAAGCCGGCGCAAAGCGCGTTATTCCTCTTAAAGTTGCTGGTCCTTTTCATTCGCCTTTAATGCAAAAAGCGGCAGAACAATTTGAAAAAGTGCTTGACGAGCTTCATTTCAACAATCCGGGCATTCCGCTTTTTTCAAATGTTACGGGAAAACAAATTACAAATGCGGAAGAAGCAAAAATAAATGCTATAAAACATTTGACTCATCCTGTTTTGTGGACAGATGAAGAAAGAGAAATCGCCGAATTCTGCAAAAAAAATACTTCAGATGAATTTAAATTCATTGAAGCAGGGCCGGGTAAAGTTTTGAACGGATTATGGAGCGACAGCGGAAATGCTGAAGTAATTCCATCTTTTCAGTGGGAAGAATTAATAGCGCAATTAGAGGGTCAAAATAGTTAAACTAGAATTCTAACGAAAACTTTGCCGGAAATAGCGTCAAAGTTTTCGTTTTCAAGTTTGCGTCGCGAACTTTGTTATTTATTGCACTTTCTCATTTCATTGCGAAAGTGCGGTAAAAAGTCAATTCGGAAGTTGAAACTTCCTCATTGAATTTTTATGGGAGATGAAAGTGGGACTTTTACAGGACAAAAAAGCGTTGATAACCGGTTCTTCTCGCGGCTTGGGCAAAGAAATTGTGCGCCGCTACATAGAAGAAGGTTGCGAAGTTTGGGGTTTATGTACAAAACCATCTCAGGCAAAAGAAGAACTTGAAGCATTTGCTTCCGAAAAAGGCACTGCTTTTCATGAAATTTATGCAAACTGCGGAAATGCGGATGAATTGACTGCAACAGTAAAAGCGGCGCTTGCAGATGCCGGTTCGTTTGATATTCTTGTAAACAATGCGGGAATTACACGCGATGGTTTGTCTTTCCGTATGAAAAAACAAGATTGGGACGATGTTCTTGCCGTAAATCTTACGGCTTCATTTCTTACATGCCAGATTATTTCAAGCGATATGATTAAAAAACGAGTTGGCTCAATAATTAATATGTCAAGCATTGTTGGGCTTCGTGGTCAAGGCGGACAGGTAAATTACGCTGCAAGTAAAGCCGGCTTAATTGGCTTTTCAAAAAGTCTTGCAAAAGAAGTTGGCAGTCGCAATGTTCGTGTAAATGTAATTGCTCCCGGATTTATTGAAACTGATATGACTGATGCAATTCCGGAAGAAGCACGCAAAAATTGGCTTGAAACAATTCCTCTTAAACGAGGCGGAAGACCTATTGATGTTGCAAATGTTGCGGTTTTTTTAGGTTCTGATTTATCAACTTATATAACAGCTCAAGTTTTGGGCGTAGACGGCGGAATGGGAGCATAATATGAAAAAAGTAGTAGTTACCGGTTTAGGAGCCGTAACTCCTGTTGGCAATTCTATTGAAGAAACATGGGCTTCTTTGTGTGCAGGGAAAAGCGGAATTGCACAAATTACAAATTTTGATACAACCGGATATAGCGTAAAAATTGCCGGTGAAGTCAAAAATTTCGATGTAACAAAATGGGTTGATAAAAAAGAAGCCAGAAAAATGGCTCGATTTACAAAACTAGCAGTTGCAGCTTCTGCAATGGCATTAGAAGATGCTGGTCTTTCAAAGCAGGATATGGACGGCGAACTTGGTGAAAAGACAGGAGTTATTTTTGGAATCGGTATCGGCGGTTTTGAAATTCTTGAATCTTCTATGGAAAAATATTTTAAATCATCTCCGGACCGAGTTCCGCCGCTTTCTGTGCCTATGCTTATTCCGAATGAAGCACCCGGAAATGTAAGTATGCTGTTTAACATAAGAGGTCCTTCACTAGCTGTTTCGACAGCATGTGCTTCCGGAACAGATGCTTTGGGTACAGCTCTTGAACAGATTCGTTCTGGCAGACTTGATGTTTGTCTTGCAGGCGGTGCGGAAGCAACAGTAACAGGCTATGGAATTTCGGCTTTTAGCGTGCTTCAGACGCTTGCTTCTTCATTTAATGATGACCCGGAAAAGGCAAGCCGCCCGTTTGATAAAAAACGCGAAGGATTTATCATGGGTGAAGGTTCTGCTGTGCTTATTCTTGAAGAGGAAGAACATGCAAAAGCACGTGGAGCTAAAATTTATGCAGAATTTGTAGGCTATGGTGCATCAAGCGACGCATATCATATTACAAGCCCCAGTCCTGACGGCAGTGGCGGTGCTCTTGCAATTAAAAAAGCTCTTAATGACGCAAATTTACCACCAGAAGCTGTTGATTATTACAATGCACATGGGACGTCAACTCCAATAAACGATCCGGCCGAAACAGAAATGATAAAAAAAGCTTTCGGAAATCATGCGTATAAAATGAAAATTTCATCTACAAAAAGCATGACAGGTCATTGTCTTGGAGCTGCTGGTGCTATAGAAGCTGCTGTTTGTATAAAAGCAATTCAAGACGGCTTTTTCCCTCCAACAATCAATCTTGATGAACCGGATCTTGAAAACGGATGCGATTTAGATTATGTAGCGAATGTTGGTGTAAAAGGTGTAATTAACTGTGCTGCTTCCGGTTCTCTTGGATTTGGAGGTCATAACGGAGTTGTAATTTTTACAAAACCAAAAGCATAGGAGGCTTGGTAAAATGAGCGAATTTTTAACAGAAGATATAGAATCTTTGATTCCGCACCGAGATCCGTTTAAGTTTGTAGATCGAATTATCAGTGCAGACAAAGAAAAGATTGTTGCTGAACGCACTTTTACTGACAAAGAATTTTTCTTCAAAGGGCATTTTCCACAATATCCGGTTGTTCCCGGTGTTATTTTGATTGAAACAATGGCTCAAGCTGGTGGTGCGGGTTTAAGTGCACAAAAGATTTTTGAGGAAGGCTCGCTTTTCTTTTTGGGCACTGTTGATAAAGTGAAGTTTCGACATCAAGTTCGACCTGGCGATAAAGTGCGGCTTGAAATTCAGAATTTACGAGTTTCACCTCGCATGATTAAACAGCAGGGAGTAGCTTATATTGGTGATGAAATTGCTGCCGAAGCAACATGGATGTGTCTTGTCGGCAACGCAGACAAATAAGTGAATGATGTTCTGCAAAGCTGATTAAGTTTTATAAGACATTTAATTGTTTGCAAATTAACGGTGCTTTCTCGCTATGCTACGGAAGCACGTAAAATAACATTTTTATGGGGGAAGAAATGGTTATTAAACCGATGATTAGAAGTAATATTTGCTTAAATGCGCATCCGGCAGGTTGCAAAAAAGCTGTTGAAGACCAAATTGAATATGTAAAAGCACAAGCTGCAAAACGTGCAGAAACAGGAAAAAGCGTATTAAAAAGCAGCAAATATGCACCTAAAAACGTTCTTGTTTTAGGTTGCTCGAACGGATATGGGCTTGCGAGTCGTATAACAGCTGCTTTTGGATATGGAGCTTCGACAATAGGCGTATCTTTTGAAAAAGCAGGAAGCGAAACAAAATGGGGTACACCCGGCTGGTATAATAATTTAGCATTTGACGCCGCCGCAAAAAAAGAAAATATAAAATCAATTACCATTGATGGTGATGCGTTTTCTCATGCAGTTAAGCAGCAAGTTGTTGATCAAGCAAAAGCTCAAAACATGAAGTTTGATCTTGTTGTTTATAGTCTTGCAAGTCCTGTACGTGTAGATCCTGATACAAACGTTATGTATAAATCTGTACTTAAACCTATAGGCAAAGTGTTTTCGGGAATGACTATTGATCCGTTTACTGGTGAACTTAAAGAAATTTCTGCAGAACCTGCAAATGAAGAGGAAATTATAAACACACAAAAAGTAATGGGCGGCGAAGACTGGGCTTTATGGATTGAAAAGCTGGAAAAAGAAAATGTTTTAGCAGAAAATTGTATAACATTAGCTTATTCATATGTCGGGCCGGAAGTTTCTCATGCAATATACAGAAGTGGAACAATAGGCAAAGCAAAAGAACATCTTGAAAAAACAGCACAAGAACTTACTAAAAAAATGGCTTCTTACGGCGGGCGCGCTTATGTATCTGTAAACAAAGGACTTGTAACAAGAGCTAGTGCTGTAATTCCAATTATTCCGCTTTATCTTTCGGTTTTGTTCAAAGTTATGAAGGCAAAAGGAACACATGAAGGCTGCATTGAACAGATTGATCGTCTTTTTGCCGAACGTCTTTATATAAGTGAAGATCGCACAAAAACGCCAATTCCCGTTGATGAAGAAAATCGTATAAGAATTGATGACCTTGAAATGGATTCGGAAGTTCAAGCTGAAGTAAGTCGAATTATGCCAACTGTAACAAGTGAAAATAGTGCAGAACTAACAGACCTTGAAGGATATCGCCACGATTTTCTTGCAACAAGCGGCTTTGATATTGATGGAGTTGATTACGAAGCTGATATTGAAGCTTTTGACAGAATCTAAACATCGAGGATTAAATGAACGAAAATTTTATTATTGAATTAATGAAAACATTTGATAAAAGCTCAATAGCGAGTTTTGAGCTTAGTCAAAACGGGGCTACAATAAGCTTGAAAAAAGCAAATGCTCCCCAAACAGCTGCAAACAGTTTTGCAGCGCAATCTCAGTCTGCAAATAATACAGGTTCATCGCAAATTGCGGAACAGAGTTCTGCTTCGGGCGTACAAATTCAGCCTGTTACTGATATTCCTGCTGAAAAAAAAGATGTCGGAGTTGCAATTAAAAGCCCGATTGTAGGAACATTTTATCGTTCTCCTTCTCCGGATGCACCTCCTTATGTGGATGTTGGCAAGACAGTAAAAAAAGGACAACCGTTGTGCATTCTTGAGGCTATGAAAATGATGAATACACTGGAAGCTGAATTCGACTGTGTAGTTGAAAAAGTTCTTGTTTCTAATGGCGATCTTGTAGAATTCGATCAGCCATTGTTTATGGTACGCACCCTATGATTTCACGTTTGCTTGTTGCAAATCGCGGCGAAATTGCTGTGCGAATTATTCGCGCTTGCCGTGAAATGAACATTGAAACAGTTGCAGTTTATTCTGTTGCAGACGAAAAAAGTTTGCACGTAAAACTTGCAGATAAAGCTGTTTGTATTGGTCCTGCGCCTTCAAGCCGGAGCTATTTGGATAAAAATGCATTAATTACCGTAGCCATTAAAACAGGCTGCGAAGCTGTTCATGCCGGCGTAGGATTTTTGTCGGAAAATGCAGATTTTGCCAGAAAAGTTCAAAAAGCAGGGCTCATTTGGATTGGTCCTTCTCCTGAAATTATAGACTTGTTGGGAGACAAAATTCAGGCTAGAGCAACAGCTCAAAAAAACGGACTTCCTGTTACGCCGGGCACAAACGGTGCTGTAAATGATATGGAAGAGGCAAAATTATTTGCAAAAAACTGCGGATATCCTGTAATTATCAAAGCTGCTTCAGGTGGCGGCGGCAAAGGAATGCGTATTGTCTATAAAGAAACAGAACTTGAAGAAAATTGTAAAATCGCATCTGCAGAAGCCGAAAAGAATTTTTCAGATAGTACAATTTATATAGAAAAATATTTAGAAAATCCGCGCCATGTAGAACTTCAAATTCTTGCAGACGGCAAAGGAAAAGTTGCAATTCTAGGCGAAAGAGATTGTTCTGTTCAAAAAAATCACCAAAAACTAATAGAAGAAAGTCCATCGCCGAGCGTAACGACAGAAATGCGCAAAAAAATGTATGATGGTGCTAGAAATCTTTTTGCAAGTTTAAAATATTGCGGTGCCGGCACTATAGAGTTTCTTGTAAATAAAAATGATTTTTATTTTATGGAAGTAAATGCTCGCGTTCAAGTTGAACATCCTGTTTCGGAATTTGTCAGCGGTGTTGATATTATTCGCGAACAAATACTCGTTTGTATCGGTGAAAACATGGAAACAGACCCTGAAAAAGTAGAACTTAAAGGCTGGGCTATTGAAGCTAGAATAAATGCGCGCACGCCGGGAACGATTAAAAATCTTGAAATACCCTCAGGGCCAGGCATTCGTTTCGATTCGTTTTTATATAACGGCTACACGGTTGTTCCTTTTTATGATTCTATGCTTGCAAAGCTGATTGTTCACAATGTCAACAGAGAAAGAGCTATAAAACGCTTGGAGAGTGCATTAAAAGAACTTCGCATAGACGGCATACAAACAAATATAGACGAACAACTTAAAATTTTAAACACAAAGCAGTTTAAATCCGGCAATTTTGGCACAAGTCTTTATGCGGAACTTGAAAAATCAGGCGTACTTAAATAGCCTTTTAATAATAAAATAGGGGGAATCATGAGCGAAAACATCGAATGTCCGCACTGCAAAGCGGTAAGATCTAAAGAGGTTTATCAACAAAACTTGATGGTCTGCCCTGAGTGCGATGCGCATCTTAGGCTTGATGCCAAAGAACGAATAAATTATCTTTGTGATAAAAATTCTTTTGTTGAATTATATAAAAACTTAAAAAGCACAAATCCCATTGAAATGGAAGGTTACGAAGAAAAACTTTCTGCTGCGGCTGCAAAAACAGATATGAACGAAGCAATAATTGTTGGAAACTGCACTATCGAGGGACATAAAGCAATTCTTGGAATAATGTCTTTTGCGTTTATGGGCGGTTCAATGGGTTCTGTTGTAGGAGAAAAAATAACAAGAGCAATGCTCAAAGGAGCGGAAGAGCGTACACCTGTTATTTTATTTACTACTTCCGGCGGAGCACGTATGCAAGAAGGGCTTTTTAGCCTTATGCAAATGGCAAAAACATCAAGTGCAGCAGCAGAGCTTGATGAAGCAGGTGTTCCGCTTTTTATAGTTTTGTGTGATCCAACGACCGGCGGTGTAACTGCAAGTTTTGCAATGCTTGGCGATTTGATATGTGCAGAACCGGCAGCACTCATAGGCTTTGCAGGGCCGCGTGTTATTGAGGGAACTATTAGGCAAAAACTACCTGATGATTTTCAGCGAGCTGAGTTTCAGCTTCAAAAAGGATTTGTAGATTGTATTGTTCCTCGATCTGAACAGAAAAGTTTTTTTGCGCGAATGATAAAGGCACACAATTGTAACCCATCTGAGGAGGCAAAAAATGAGCGATACGCAGAATGAAATGATTCTAAGCAATTTGCAATCAATGGCGAAAGATGCGGGCCTTGATATATCAGCAGAGTTAGAGAGCATAACAAAAAAAATTCGCGAAACACAAGATGCCGCCGCAAAAACATGGAAAAAAGTTGAACTTGCCCGCCATCCCGACCGCCCTCGTGCTTTAGATTACATCAATATGATTGTTGATGAATTTACAGAACTACATGGAGATAGGTTTTTTGGCGATGATCCGGCAATGGTTGGCGGAATCGGATTTATAAATGGAATTCCGGTAACTGTTATTGGAAATCAAAAAGGGCGTAACTTAAAAGAAACTGTTGAGCGCAACGGCGGCATGGCAAATCCGGAAGGATATAGAAAAGCACTTAGACTTGCAAAACAAGCAGAGAAATTTCATAGACCGGTTATTACTTTTATTGATACGCAAGGAGCTTACCCCGGCGTTGGAGCAGAAGAGCGCGGTATTGGCGAGGCTATTGCGGTAAATTTGCGTGAATTTGCAAGATTAAAAACACCTGTAATATGTATCATAATCGGAGAAGGCGGTTCAGGTGGTGCGCTTGGAATTGGTGTCGGCGATAAAATTTATATGCTTGAAAATTCAATATATTCTGTAATTTCCCCCGAAGGCTGTGCTTCAATTTTGTTAAGAGATTCAAGTCGGGCAAAAGATGCAGCTTCTATGCTTAAAATTACAAGCAAAGATGTTCTTGATTTTAAGATTATTAACGGTGTAATTGCAGAACCCGCAAATGGCGCACATACAGACCCAAAAGCAACCGCAGAATCGTTAAAATCAAAAATAATCGAAGATTTATCCGACCTTATAACAAGAAATCCGTCTGTTCTTGTAAAATATCGCAATAAGAAAATAAGAAAATTCGGCTGTATTACCGAAGATTAATAATGAGATTAACAATCTGCATACATTGACAATGTAGATTGTTATTACTTTTAACCGCTAATATCAACTTTAGTTGAGAAGCTCGTTACACTTAGCTAAAACTTGATTTTTAGCGGTTATATTAATAAAATCAAACATATGAATGCAGAAGATATTTCAAGAAAAATCCATAGACAAATACTTCCGCTTTCAACTGAAAATCTTCCTCCAGTAGCTTATATCTGTATTGAAGTTGGAAATAATTTTCAGTTTTCAGACGACGATATTCGCAAAGCGTTTGATAAAATCAAATGGGACACAGAACTTTCTTCTGCTGAACTTTTAGTTTTGCGAAAGCCCAAATCAAATATACCAGATTCTTCGGTCATTCTTGGCGGATTTTCATTTTTTGATGATGGTGTCGACAACAATATAGATGAAACTGGAGAAATACCTTCATTTTGCTTTATTGAAAAGCATATTGTTTAAATATACTGAATCGATAACTAATAAAAAGGAATCTATGGAAAGACGAGATAAACATAATTACTATTTAGATTTAGCTGAAATAGTTTCGCAGCGAAGCACATGCCTTAGACGCCGTTATGGTGCGGTTATCGTCAAAAACGATGAAGTTATTTCTACAGGTTATGTAGGTGCTCCTCGCGGACGCAAAAATTGTTCTGATATTGGAGAATGTATAAGACAAAAAATGCAAGTTCCTCGAGGAGAGCGATACGAACTTTGCCGATCTGTTCACGCTGAAATGAATGCGATTATAAGTGCCAGCCGCGATAAAATGATAGGTTCCGCTCTTTATTTGGTAGGAATTGAAGTTTCGGACGGTTCATATATAGAAAACGCAACAAGCTGTTCAATGTGCAAACGTGCAGTAATTAATGCCGGCATTGAAACGGTTTATATCCGTGATGATAAAGACCATTTCCGCACTGTTCCTGTTTTGGACTGGATAGAAAACGACGAATCTCTTGTCGGAAAAATCGGTTATTAATAGGTTTTGTACCGTCAATCGGAATAAATTTAAACAAAATTGCACAAAAACCACAACATTGTAAAATATATGTTAAATTTTTAGAAAATGCTGTACGAAGAGGCAAATAAATTTTGACTTTTAGGTTAAATCGGTTTACCATTTAACAATAATAAGTCATTCGGAGTGTTTCTACCTAAAAGTTCGACAACAATTAAATAAAAATCTAAATATTAGAAAATTAATGATTTCGTATTGTTTAGGTGGTTTCTTTTATTCGTATGAAAAAGATATTCAATAATATGACACAAGAGTCAATACGCTTGATGTCATGTATTGTTGACACGTTTATGAATTAGCCTGCGCTTTTCTGTTTGGAAGTTGCTCGTGCTATGGTGTTTACGTTATGACATTCCATGTCGAAATAAAAGAAATTGAATCCGACTGCGATACTTTTTGAAAACAACAATGTCGCTGTTGCTTAAAATTTTTATGCAAGTTTGTGATGTGATTGTTGGTTAGGAAGATGTGATGTCTGATAATTTACGTACTGTTATTAAAGTTGATGCAGAAACATGCATTAATTGCCGTCGCTGCATTGCAGTTTGCCCTGTCAAATTTTCTAACGATGCTTCAGGAGATCATGTAGAAGTAATCAATGAATTGTGTGTAGGATGTGGTGCATGTATTTCAGCATGTCCTACAGGAGCGCGTTACGGAGTAGATGATTCTGAAAAGTTTTTTGAAGCATTAGAGAAAAAAGAACCAATTGTTGCAATCGTTGCTCCGGCTGTAGCAACATGTTTTGATACAAATTATCTTTCTTTTAACGCTTGGCTCGCTTCAATGGGAGTTTCTGCCATATTTGACGTAAGTTTCGGTGCGGAACTTACTGTAAAATCGTATGTAGAATATCTTAAAAAGAATAAGCCGCAAGCACTTCTTGCACAGCCTTGTCCTGCTCTTGTTTCGTATGTTGAGCTTTATTATCCTGATTTAATTCAGTATTTGGCTCCGGCAGATAGTCCGATGGCACACACTATGAAAATGATTAGACGTTATTTCCCTCAATTCAGCAATCATAAAATAGCTGTCATTTCACCTTGTTATGCAAAACGTCGTGAATTTGATGCTGTCGGTTTAGGTGATTATAATGTTTCTATTGTTGCTATAGAAAAGTATATTCTTGACCACGATATTCAAATAAACAAATATCCGCCGCGAGAATTTGATGGGCCAAAAGCAGAAAGAGCTGTTTTGTTTTCTATGCCAGGCGGATTAATGCGCACTGTTGCTCGTGAATTACCGAAATCGCTACTTAAAATAAGAAAAGTTGAGGGAGTTCCTGAAGTATACGAGTATTTTTCAAGTTTAGATGAAACTTTAAAAAAAGGAACAAATATTACGTACAAAGTAATTGATTGTTTAAGTTGTAGGCTTGGTTGCAATGGCGGTTCTGCAACTTCTAACAGACACAGGTCGTCTGGTTCTTTAGAATATGATGTTGAAAAACGAAACATTCAATCTGTTGAAGATAATCGAAAAAAATACTTTTTACGTACAGCACGTGGTGCAGAAAAGGCTTTTTCAAGGAGTCTTAATAAATATTGGGAAAAAAACCTTTATAATCGTGTTTATACAAACAGGCACAATGTTTACAAGCAATTTATAAAAGAACCTACAAAAGAAGAAATAAGAAAGGTTCATATTGCCATGCACAAAACAAAAGCAAAAGACTTTTTGAATTGCGGTGCGTGTGGATATTTAGACTGCGATCAAATGGCTTTAGCTGTTTATAATGGTTTTAATCGCCCTGAAAACTGTAGCCACTACAATGATAAAGCAATAAAAATTGCTTCGGAAGAAAGACACTCAAAAGTAAAAGAAGCAATCGATACTGTTGTAGATTCAAGCGTAGAGAAATTTTCAGTTAATATGGAACAAATTAAAAAGCTTGCCGCAAAAACAGTAGATATGACTAGTTATGTAACACAGTCTTCTGCTTCAATCGAAGAGATGGTTGCAAATATTGCTTCAATCAATTCTGTTTTAGACCAAAACAATGAAGCTGTATCAAACCTTGCAATGGCTTCCAGTGATGGCAAAAAAGGCTTGAATGTTGTATCTGAACATATCAAACAGATTGCAGCTGATTCACAAAATCTTGTTCAAGCAAGTTCAATCATTGAAGAAATTGCAACACAGACAAACCTTTTGGCAATGAATGCTGCAATTGAAGCGGCACATGCAGGCAATGCAGGCAAAGGATTTGCCGTTGTTGCAGATGAAATTCGTAAACTTGCAGAAAATTCAGGCAAACAAGCGCAGACAATTTCAAATGTTTTGAAACAAATTAAAGAAAAAATAGATAAAACATCCGAATCGTCTGTTGAAGCGCAAAAACGATTTGATCAAGTTGTTGAACTTTCTAATAAGGTTAAAGACCAAGAAAACGTAATTAAAACTTCTATCGAGGAGCAAAGTCATGGCGGAAAACAAGTGCTTTCTTCTTTAGCACTTATGAATGAAGTTACAAAGGAAGTTCGTTCCGAAACCGAATCTCTTTTAAATACAAGTACAACAATTCAAAATGAGATTCAAAACCTGGCAAGCACAACAGGTGTTGAACAATAAATTTTGAGCAGATTTGAATTTATTCATTACACTGTCTGTAACTTTTTGCATTAATAGTTTATTTTTGATACGATTAGACATTAAAACGACAGTGTTTGAATAATATCTATGAAAATTAGATTTGATTCGTGTGGACGGCTCAATGTTCCGACGATTTGCGTCAAAATGAAAAGAATTGAATTGACTGCGATACCTTTTGAGAACAATATGTTTTGTTACCAACCGCATCTTGCAACAAATGTGAAGTTTCGAGCAGGATTTGTAGCGAATCTACAGTGATATTGTTGTTTTGTTATCTTGTCAGAGAATTTGTGGAGGATTTTCTTATGAAAAGATTAGCTGTAGTTATTTCGATATTACTTGCAGCACAAATTTCTTGCTTTGCTTTTAGTAAAGTAGAAAGCACAGGCAAAAATGCGTTTATTTTAATGACACCTGCTGAAGAGCAGCAACTTGGAACAGAAGCTTATAATGAAATTCTAAAGGAATGTAAACTTTCTACAAATGCTGATTATAATAGGCGTCTTGATGAGATTGCAAAACGTCTTATAGTGTCTGTAGGAAAAGACGCTCCGGAAGGAACAAAATGGGAATATCATGTTATTGAAGATGAACAAGTAAATGCGTTTGCTGTTCCCGGTGGAAAAATTGCCGTTTATTCAGGACTTATGGCGATAGCTTCGGACGAAGAACTTGCGTATGTTGTTGGGCACGAGCTTGGGCATATAACTGCAAGACATGGAGCACAGCGCATGAGCCAGCAGTCGGTTATTTCTTTAGTTGGTGCTCTTGTGCAAAATTCGTTGAAATCTGAAAAAAGTGCAACTCTTTTTTCTGTTGCATATGGAATTGGCTCTGAATATGGTGTTGTTTTGCCTTATTCGCGAAAAAACGAATATGAAGCAGATGATCTTGGCAGTTTATATGCAGCACGCGCCGGCTATAATCCGGAAGGCGGCATAACAATGCTGAATAAGCTTAAATCTTTAAGCGGTTCAAGTGTCGTTCCGGAATGGCTTTCAACGCACCCGCTTGACGATAATCGTATTGCAAAGTTGCAAACGCTTTATCAGCGCAATGTTGAAGAATATAAAAAAGCTTTGGCAAGAAAAAAACAAAATCTGTAAAACAGAAATTATGAAAAGCAAAACCTGCAAAAATGATTAAAAGGTTTTGCTTTTTTTGTGCAGATTTTATAAATCTGCGTTAAAATAAAAGCAATATTTAAGAGTTTGCGTTGCAAACTTTATTATTAAAAAAAATGATGAGTAGCTCGGTCAAGATTGTGCCGTATTGCTTGCTCATTATATTCATTGCACTTTTTCATTTTATTGCGAAAGTGCAGGTAAAATGTTACTGAGAAAACTTCAGTTTTTGAAAACAACATTTTATAAGAGGGAGTAAAAATGAAAAGGGTATTATTTGGTTTAATTGCAGCAATATCATGTGCTTTGCTTGTTGCGGGTTGTGCTTCTGTTTCGGCAGGCAACTCGGTAGCAAATAATGATGTTTATGAATTAGTTATTCTGCATACAAATGATCATCATGGGGCAATAGAATCAAAAGATGGTTTAGGTGGACTCGCTTTGCGTTCACATTATGTAAAAGAGGTTCGCTCGCAAAATGAAAATGTGCTTTTGCTTGATGCCGGCGACATTAATACAGGAACCGCAATTTCAAATATGTTTAAAGCAGAACCAGATATAAAAGCATATAATATAATGAAATATGATGCCGTTACCTTAGGCAATCACGAATTTGATAATGGTCAAGATTTGCTTGAAAAACAAATTAAAATGGCAGAATTTGCATGGTTATCTGCAAATGTTACACGTTCTAACGGCAAGTATCTTGATAAAGCATATATCATAAAGGATTTTAAAGGATTTCGTGTGGGTGTTTTTGGATTGACAACTTTACGCACATTGACAACATCAAGCCCCGACAAATCATTGAATTTTGCAGATGAAATTGAAACGGCAAAAACAATGGTTGATTATTTGAAAAATGAAAAAAAAGCAGACATTATTATATTGCTTGGTCATCTTGGTGATAGCGAAGAAACAAAAGGACACACAACATCTATCGATATAGCAAAAGCTGTTTCCGGAATAGACTTGATTGTTGACGGTCATACACATACAAATATGAAAGAACCAAAAATTGTAAATGGAACACCTATTGTTTCTGCATGGGAATGGGGAAAAGCGGTAGGAACATGCAATTTGAAAATCCAAAACGGTAAAATTATTGGATTTAATTGGGTTCCCGTATCGATAAGAACAGATACAATGTTATCAGATGAGAAAATGACATCTTTTTTGAAAACATACACAGATAAAGCTGCCGCAGAGCTTGATAAAGTTATTGGGAAAACAGCGGCAGAATTTGTATTTGGCAATAAATTAACGCGCTACAAAGAAATGCCACTTGGCGATATGGTTTGCGATGGAATTGTATGGTACGCACGCGAAAAGCATAACCAAAAAATAGATTTTGCAATAACAAACGGCGGTGGAATTAGAGCTGCACTTCCCGCAGGCAATGTAACAATGCGAGATATATCAACAGTATTACCTTTTGATAATTATTTGTATGTGCTTACACTTAAAGGAAGCGATGTAATCAAGTTGTTCGATTTTATAGGAACCGTAAATCAAGGCGCAGGTGCTTTTCCGCAAGTTTCAAAAGAGGTGAGTTTTGTTGCAACATATGATTCAAGCGGAAAAAACGGCAAAGTGTCTGATGTAAAAATTAACGGCAAACCAATAGATGAAAACGCTATGTATAAAATTCTTACAAATGATTATATGGCAGGAGGCGGAGATGGCTATGTTATTTTTAAATCAAGCATAGATACATTCAATACGTCTTGCACTTTACGAGATGCAATCATTGAATATTTCAAAGTTTTACCATCTCCTGTAGATCCAAATTCTTTTGAGACAGGACGAATTACCGTAAAAGGCGGTGTAAAAACAGAATAATTACTCTGTTCTATTTTTAATATTCACCAAGCATCGGTTTTTTATTTAGTTTTTTATTTTTATGGAATATTTAATTAATCGATGCTTGTTTTATTATGTTTATTTCTAATCAAATTAAAGGTTTTATAACAAATTATTTTACATAAAACTCTTGAACAAAATCTATAAAAATGTCATAATGCACGCATGAATACAAAACTTAGAAAAATTTCTACGGCAGGCGTTTTAAGTGCCCTCATTATTTTGCTTGGAATCACAAACCTTGGAATGATTCCTTGTTCTCCTACTGTTTCGGTTACACTTTTACATGTGCCTGTTATTGTCGGGACTATTATCGAAGGTCCCATTGTAGGTCTTATAACAGCACTTGTTTTTGGCCTTTATAGTCTTATACGAGCAGCAATTAGCCCTGCCGGTGCGCTAGATCCTTTTTTTGTGAACCCGCTGGTTTCAATTCTTCCTCGTCTTCTCATTGCGATTGTAACATGGGGAGTCTATTCAGGATTAAGCAAAATTAAAGAAATGCCCAAAATTGTAAGGTATATTGTATCTGCTATTCTTGGTGCATTAATTGCAGCATTTGTTTATACAATTTTGAAACCTGTTGAAATTCTTCCTAATACACTTGCAGCTTCTGTTTCCGCTTTTATAGGCTCTTTAATTGCTATCTTCTTTGCATTGGACGATAAAAAATCTATAATTGCTGTTTCTGCTTTTTTTGGTTCTATGGCCAACACTGTATTTGTTTTAAGTTCTCTTGTGTTTTTTTCAAACGGAATGCTTACAAAACAAGTTGCAATTTTAGTTTCTACTACAAACGGAATTCTTGAAGCTGTAGCTTCAATAGTTTTTGTAACCGCAATTATTGTTGTTTGGCTTGGTTATAGCAACAGAAAATCATCTCGTTTAAGCGAAATTAAAGACGATGCTTAAAATATTAAAAACTTAACGCTCAGACTGCTTTTTATGTAAACCTATGGTGATATTACATAAAAGGCAGTCGATTGTGTCAAACTTTCTCCACATGAACTTATAAACTTGCAACATACATATTAAGCATTGCAGAAAAAACCTCTAAAAAAGATTTTTTACGTATCTCAACTCAAAAGATATGGATTAAAACTGTCTGATACCGAAAAAAATCGGCAAGACGTTAGAATTTGTAAAATCTAAAACAACGCTATCCGTGATTATACATAAACTCCCATAATTCAGATGAGATATTCCAAATTATGGGAGAGCAATCAAAACTTTGCCGGAGATGGCGTCAAAGTTTTGATTTGCAAAGTTTGCGTCGCAAACTTTATTATATATTGCACTTTCTCATTTCATTACGAAAGTGCGGTAAAAAGTTCCTATCGAAAACTGAAGTTTTCTCAAGTAACTTTTTATGGGAGAGCAATCAAAACTTTGCCGGAGATGGCGTCAAAATTTTCGTTCCCAAGTTTGCGACGCAAACTTTATTATTGATTGCTGTTTTTCACTTCGTTACAAAACAGCGTAAAAACTCGAATCGGAAGTTGAAACTTCCTCATCGAGTTTTTATGGGAGAAAAATTTAATTATTCACTTAATGTTAAATCGCCCTCTTTTATCCAGCCGATTCTTCTAAGAATTGAGCCGAATATATATGTAAGAATTGCAGGTAAAATAAAAGATACCAGCAATAAACCAAGCCAGTCAAAAAAAGTTGGACTTATAGCCGAAGCACCATGTAATATTGCCGTTTCGCTTGGGCTATACCAGCCTGTAATTACGCCGATTTGTCCGACAAAACCGCATGTACCCATGCCGCTTGAAACAGCCGGACCATTCATTTCAAGAGCAAAAATGCATGTTGCAATCGGTCCTGTAATAAGCGAAGTTAAAATCGGAGGAATCCAGATTTTCGGATTTTTAATTATGTTCGGCATTTGCAACATAGAAGTTCCAAGTCCTTGAGACAAAAGACCTCCTACACGATTTTCTTTGAAACTCATAACTGCAAAGCCAATCATTTGGGCACAGCAACCTGCAACAGCTGCTCCGCCTGCAAGTCCTGTTAAACCCAATGCAGCACAAATTGCAGCAGAGCTTATCGGAAGAGTAAGAGCAACACCTACTAATACTGAAATAATCATGCCCATAACAAACGGCTGAAATGTTGTCGCCCATACAATCAAATTTCCAAAAGCAGAAGCAGCTTTTCCAATGTAAGAAGCTGTAAGAATTGTAAAAAGTGCGCCGCTCAAAATTGTTATAAGGGGAGTAACAATAATATCGAGTTTTGTTTTTTTGCTTACGAGGCTTCCAAGTTCAGCACTTATTATAGCAATAAAAAGTACAGCAAGTGGACCTCCTGCGCCGCCTGAAACATTTGCAGCAGCTCCTACAGCTGCAAGACAAAAAAGAACAAGCTGCGGTACTTTCATTGTGTAACCGATACCAATAGCCATAGCAGCACCAACAACATGACTTTCAGAAGCAAAATTGCCAGCATCAACCAAAAAAGTGAAAACAAAGTTTTCATTAAGACGAAGTAGCTGTTGCCCTAATGTTTTTATGATTGTTCCTATCAAAAGAGAAGCAAACAATCCCTGCGCCATACCACTCATAGCGTCAACAAGATAACGTTTAACACGCTGATTCATAAAACCTCCGGAATTTTGCAAAAAGTTGGCATTTATGCCTAAAAGACTGCAAAATCTTATAAATGAGAAAATAAAAATGTCTTGGGTTGATATACTTGCTGATGTAGTGATAGGAGCACTCGTAGGCTCGTTAGGCAGCGGGTCTGCCGACAGTCATCTCAAACGTAACATCTAAAGTTAATGTAATTAAGAATTGAATTTTTTGCAAGTAGTTCGGTTTCGTATTAAGTGAAGCTATCATTTTGGGATAATTATGTGAACATGGCCAGATGATATAAAATTCCGAATAGTAAAAACGCTTCATCTTACGGATAAAGACGGTTTTAATAATTCTTGCGGGTAGACATTTTTGAATATATAATAATCGCATGAAGATTAAGAGTTATTCGACATCAATGCCAAACAGAGATATTGTTGTTTGGGATTCTAAATTTGAAATAAAAATACCGTTTATTGATGCGCAACATAAAAAACTCATTGAATTATGCAACAATTTGCATAAAGCTATTATTGCAATGCCGGATTCTTCCGGTGTCGTGGTCGATGATTGGCAAGATTCGCTTTTAAATGCGTTGCGAGAATGTGTTGATTATACGCAAACACACTTTCGAGACGAAGAAAACCTTATGCAGGCGGCAGGTTTTGTAGATTTTACACAACATAAATCGTTCCACTCTGCTTTTGTAAAGAAAATTCTTGAAACGGCGAAATCTTTTGAAAAAAAGATAAAATTAGCGCATTACGATTTGTTTATTTTTTGTATGACTGGATTTTAGAACACATTGCTTATAAAGATAAGCTTTATGTAAAATATGTTCTTGAGTATTACCAAAAAACAAATTAATCATAACAGCACAATATTTGAAACAAATTTTAATATATAAAACATTTAACAACGATTCCAACTTGATTCATGTGGAGAAAAATTTGGAGAATTCAATTCTTGTTGATTTTCATACACATATTCATTCATATAGGGATTTAGATTCAATATCAAAAATAATATCCAATAATAAAATTATCTCATATAAATATCTCACTGTTTTTCTCCAACAAGTTTTATTAATTCAACATCCGGTTTTTTCCCATCTATTTTTGGTACGTCCCGTCGAGCCATTCATTGACGGCTTTTGCAAATTTTTCTGTTCTTTCGTTTTCGTTAAAGAACGGAAAGCCGATAATTGTGTAGTTTTTATGTGCGGTAAGTAATGTGTTTTCAATTTTATGTGTATCTAGTATTTGTAATAAAAATGTTTCTTTCCAACGGTCCTCCAGTAAAAACGGATCGCCTTTCGGTTCAATATATACTTGGAAGTTTGTGTCTTTGTCGGTGGTTTCTTTTTCAACAAATAGCAAAAAGTCAGGTTCAAATCTCTCTCCGTTTTCAAAAGAATAAATAGCAAGTTCCGGTATGCGTTCGTTTCGTACAAGGAAAAATTTTAAATTCTTTTTATCAAGCTTAGGTTTTATTTCGCGATTAAAATAGGTAATAAACAGTTTTTCTTCGCTCGTTCCGTAATTGTCATTGTACGCATACCACGGTTCTTCAACAAGATTCAGCTGATATTTTTCTTTGATGTTGTAGTTTTGCGATTCTCCTTTTCCACCGTTTGCATCTATGCTCGATACATAAATTGTTTTGTCTTTAACAACGTCAGAGATTTTTTTCGGATAAAATACTTTGCTTCCCTCATACTCCGGCTTTAAGCTTACAATGTACGATGATATTTCGTTGAACGCTTTTAATAGACCGTCGTATATGTCTTTACCCGCCACTTCTCCGGTTGTATATTTTATTTCAAGAACGTTGTTGCCGAAGTATTTGTCGGACGTAAAAAATTCTTTTTTAGATTTCAGTTGCGGATACTTTTCTTTTAAAATAGCAAACTTGAATTCACGGAATGCGTCCGACGCTCCGGACATAATATTATATGGAATATCTTTAAATGTGTACGATATAACTTTTGTTTTTTCCGTTGTGTCCTTGTTTGCACTTTCAATGTCGCCGAACAAATTGATAACACTGCCTCGTGTGTCTTTTTTGGTAAACGTGTGAACGAGCGTTTTTTTACTTCCTTCCAACTCTTTGACATTCGTGCGGTCTTTGGGAATACGCTTGTTGGAAAAAACAAAGCCTTTTCTATACAGTTCAGATTCTTTAAAATGTTCTTTGAGTTGATAATTGAGCTTAATCGGTTTTTCATCTTCCATGCCCGTTGAAATAAGCGCTTGTCTGAGTTCTGCGATATATCGTGAGTCATTTTTGGAATGGAAGTACATCGTTTCTAAAATGCGGTTCGGGTGTTCCAGATCATAGTCGTACTTTCTTTTAAAACGTTCTTGGTCATCTGAAATTTGAAACGGGCAGTATCGTGCACCGCGACCGATAAGCTGTGCTTCCTTAATCGTATACGGCGACACTTTTGTACCGCTTTGGCGGGTGTCGTACAACCGCACAATGTCAAAAAGATTTAAGACGTCCCAACCCTCGTTCAACATATCGACGACGAAAATGCAGCGAATGGGATTGTCTTTATCTTCCAAAGAGTTTACGAGCAATTGTTTTTCGACAGTGTTGTCGCTTGTTCCGTTCATAATAATTGCTTTGTCTTTAGAAAAACCGTCTTGTAAAGAATGAATTAAAAATGCAAAGCCGGAATCTTTTTCTTTAAAATAGTCGAGTGCATCAGTAAGTTGTTTTATATCGACATCATACAAGGCGTTTATTTCTTTTGATGAAAGATTTTTAAGTTTCTCAAAAAATTCAACATAAAAATTTTCCGACTCGTCGATTGTTTGCGATTTAAAAAGTACGACAGGTTTTATATTCGCTCCAACATCGGCAAATAGATATTTGCGGTACTCGCTCATAATAAGTGATATCAATACACGTTCCCAAAGAGAAGAGTCTGTTGCAAAGTTTTGAAAATCTTTTGTGTAGCCTGATGAGCGAAAATTCAAAAGCGGATAGTTGTAGATAATTTTATCGAGATATTTTATTTTGACATTCGAATCGTTTAATTCACACGTTGCGGTAAACTCAAGCATAATATGTTCTGTGTTTCGTGCAAATGCATTTAAGACAGAATATTCCCACGAGTTTTTTTCTTCTTCCTCACTTTTGTTCAGTTTTTTTGTTTGTGTATTTACGTGATGCGACTCGTCCGAAATAAAAACGATTTTTGTATTTTCAAAATCATCAAACGTAAGGGAATTTTCTTTTGGGAAAAAAAGGTCGAGGTGTAATTTTTGTGTTGTCGTAAAACAAATGTTAATGTCGGTGGAATCTTTTGGCAAGCCTGAAAACGATGCGACAGGTTTTATTGCAATCTTTTCGCCAAGATATTCAATCTCCTCGGCAAACAAATATTTACCTGATGTTTTATTCAAAAAATTTTCTTTTGTTTTTTCTACAATGTTTGTTTGATTTACAAAAAAAAGAAAGTTGCGATATCCTTTTGTGTAGAGATACAAAATAAGACCCGCCATGATAACCGTCTTTCCCGAACCGGTCGCCATGTGAAATAGCGTATGAATTTGTTTGTTTTTTGAAAGCTGTTTATTTTCAAAATAATTGACAAAATATTGAAACGCCTCTTCCTGATATTCGCGAAGGATGATGTTGGGAGACAAACCTGTTTTTATAAATTCCGGTGTTTCTTTTAATGTCCCATATTTTTTTAATACATCAAGCTCTTCATACAAAAACTGCTTCGTCATTTTTTATCTCCGTAAAAAGAACGTGTAAACCTTTTATCCGATTCGCTTATAGTAAAATCTGCGTTGTCGATATCAGCATAATTGACGTACAGCTTGTTTTTGTTGATGAGTTTGAGCAACACTTTTTTCTGCTCGTTTAATGACAGTGTTTCAAAGTCGTCATCTGCATCCTCCAGTTCCTTTGTTGTAAGGTAGGGGACAATCCGTTCGTCTTTGTATATGTCGTTTTTTATGTTCGAGATAGTTTGTTCTGTTGCGTGTTGAATTGTGTCGATTAAAACGTGTGCGTCTTCTTTGAGTTCGCAGTACACGAACGAACCGCCGCCTTGCCAGTTGACGTCTTTGGAGATGCCTCCTTGATCATATTCTATTGTATAATATTCCTCCGTGGGTTCTGAAACTAACTCTAACTTTTTCTGTGTCGTTTTATTTTCTTGCAAA
>JAAYQG010000080.1 GCA_012519415.1 Treponema sp.
AGTCGAACTGGCAAACATAAAAAAAGAATTTTCACTGAATGCAACTATTCTTGCAAAACTAGAATATTTTAATCCAGCAGGAAGTATAAAAGACCGAATTGCAAAAGCCATGATTGAAGATGCAGAAAACAAAGGATTACTAAAGATAGGCTCGGTAATTATTGAACCCACTTCGGGCAACACAGGAATCGGACTTGCTTCTATTGCAGCAGCAAAAGGCTATAGAATAATTCTTACAATGCCTGAAACAATGAGCATTGAACGACGCAATATTTTAAAATCGTATGGTGCAGAACTTGTTCTAACAGACGGAACAAAAGGTATGGCCGGTGCAATTGAAAAAGCACAAGAACTTGCAAAAGAAAATCCAAACAGTTTTATTCCGGGGCAATTTGAAAATCCTGTAAATCCTGCAATCCATAGAAAAACTACAGGTCCTGAAATCTGGCATGATACAGACGGAAAAGTTGACATTTTTATTGCAGGCGTTGGAACTGGCGGAACTGTAACAGGCGTTGGCGAATACTTAAAAGAACAAAATTCTTCTATTAAAGTAGTTGCTGTAGAACCTGCCGATTCTCCTATTCTTTCGGAAGGCAAAAAAGGCAGCCACAAAATTCAAGGAATCGGTGCAGGTTTTGTTCCAAAAGTTTTGAACACAAAAGTTTATGATGAAGTTTTCAAAGTTCAAAATGAAGAAGCATTTTTAGCTGCAAAACTTCTTTCAAAAAAAGAAGGAATCTCGGTAGGAATTTCCTCTGGTGCAGCTTTGCATACTGCAATTGAATTTGCCAAAAAGCCCGAAAACAAAGGCAAAGTCATAGTTGCAATTATGCCCGACAGCGCCGACCGTTATTATTCAACAGCCTTGTTCACAGAATAAGTTCTTGAAAGTTTAGGCAGCGTTTTTTCACAACTAACGCACAAACATAAGCTTTGTACGTTAGTATATGTAAAGTAAGCTTGACATATTAATGAATCTGTAATATATTTCTTTGTGTAAAGTTTGCTTTACATGGGAGATAAGATCTTGAAAAATCGTATTGAAGAATTACGAACTAAAAATGAGATTACGCAAGAAGAACTTGCATTAAAGATGGAAGTTAGTCGTCAAACTATTAGTTCTTTGGAAAATGGAAAATATAATCCTTCTATTTTCCTTGCTTATAAGCTCAGCAAATTTTTCGGTATGCCAATAGAAGATTTATTTATTTTTGAAGAACAATAATAAGCTAAAGGGGCTATAAATGATTAAGACTAAAAAACTTTTATTAGTAAATATTTTAATACTGGTAATTTGCATTACACTTTCCATTTGTTGTATTGTATTCAGAAAAACCGTATCAAGTTATATAGGTGCGTTATCAGGAGTAGTTTTTGTTACAGTGTTTTCACTTTTAAGATGTATAAAGATGATTAAAAATCCTGATTACAAAAAACAAGTAGAAATAGATATAAACGATGAGCGTACAAAAAAAATAAATGCAGAAACAGCTTCTATAACAGGTTTTATTATAATTATGATTTGTTCTGTTTGTGGTATCATAACTATTTTCTTAAATAAATTTGATTACCTATATATATTTGGTAGTGTAGTTCTTCTGTATTCAATTATTTATCTTGTGGTAAAAGCACTTATTAACAAGAAATATTAATAAAATATAAAATCGATAAAGATTGAATTAGTCTGTTATAAATGCCGATTGCGTAACTTTTTATGAATTTGTATTATGGAAAAACATTAATGATAAATTAATACAAATAAACAAGGTAAATAACTTGGCAGATTCTGTCGCTCTATTTTATATTGGAGCGATTGAAGATTACGAATATACATACGATGACCGAACCAGAAGAATTACTTTTAGAAACGAATCTTGAAAAAAGAAGTATCTATCATGTATAAGACTGAAGACGGCGCTACTTACGGTTTTGAAAATTGGAGCAAAAAAGACATCGACAAACTTTCAGAACTTCAAGCAAAATGGCTTTGCAAAACTCAAGGTGCGCCTATGTTCATGATTTTATCGGCAATATATATTCGTTTTTTACTTATGTAATACTAGTTTATTTTGCCGATAAGCTGTATAATTATTCCGATGAGCATATAGCACTAAAAGCTTGCAGGGGGCTGATATGGAATATAAAAATGTAAATCAGACTGCTGTATCGTGGGAAATATCTGAGAGGAGTGTCAGAAATTATTGTGCTACAGGAAAAGTTCCCGGTGCAGTGCTTGACGGAAAAACTTGGAAAATACCTGAAAACGCCGAAAAACCCACAAGAAAGCAGAGGTCAGGGAAAGTTCCAGATGATTTATTGGAGCGGTTGAAACTTGAAAAAGAATCTTCGTTTTCCGGCGGCATATATCATAAAGTGCAGATTGATTTAACCTACAATTCAAATCATATAGAGGGAAGCAAGCTTTCGTATGACCAGACCCGCTACATTTTTGAAACTAACACAATCGGAATTGAAAAAGATAATCTAAAAGTAGACGATATTGTCGAAACTGTAAATCATTTTAGATGTGTTGATTTGATAATTGACCTTGCAAATTATAAATTGAGCGAATCCTTTATAAAACAGCTGCATCTTGTTTTAAAATCTGGCACGAGCGACAGCAGAAAAACGTGGTTTGCTGTCGGTGAATACAAGCATCTTGAAAACGAAGTCGGCGGAATGAGTACAACTCCTCCAAAAGATGTCGCCAAAGAATTGAAAAGTCTGCTTTCCAAATACAACGAAAAGAGCAAAAAAACGCTGAAAGAAATCGTAGCCTTTCATCATGACTTTGAGAAAATCCACCCATTCCAAGATGGAAACGGACGAGTCGGTCGTCTTATAATGTTTAAGGAATGTCTTCGTAACTCTGTTACTCCGTTTATTATCAGCGATGATTTAAAGGACTTTTATTATCGCGGGTTAAAAGAATGGAAGACCGAAGAGGGCTATCTTATGGACACTTGCCTTACAGCTCAAGATAGATTTAAGGATTTTATGAAATATTTTGGAATAAAATACAGTGATTAGCAATTAAAAAAAAGCAATTATACACATTTAGATAAAACCCCTGCGATATGTCGTAGTTTGCGTTTTGCTTTGGGATTGAGCTACAAATTTGGGTTTAATCTAGCAAAACGCCAAGTTTTTGCGGAGCAAAAACTTGAGGCTTGGTGTGTCGAGTGGGTTTAATCTAAAATTTGGGGATTGGCTAGCAAAACGCCGATTGGGCGTTCGGGTGGGTTTTGCTTTGGGATTGAGCTACAAATTTGGGGTTGTGTTTCTGGTGCATTTTTCTTTTTCCAAATATTTTTATCGGTTTTGATGAGCGTTGCGAAATTACAATTTTGTTTGTTTTTGATTTTATCCAAATCTGATGGCGGAGGGAGTTTTTCATCGGATTTTAATAATAAATCAATTCGTCCCGTTAACGCTTCTTCCGCCATAATATATGCCTCTTGCAATGTTTCCCCGCATGTTGCCAATTCTAAATCTTCAAAAACTACAGAAAAACCATCAGTTTCATCTTTAAAAAAAGTGCAGGATATAAATACATTTTCTTACTCCTTTAAGCTCGCATGTTTTAAAATACTATTTATGACAAATTTTGACAGCTTTTGTTTCCATGAAAAGGAATCGTTACCTTTTCTTTTTTTGTGTCATGTTTGTAGTGATAATGTGATCCTACTATTGCTTCTAAATACCAGCCATTTTTTTTATTAGTCTTTCGAGTTCTCTGAAGTTCAGAATTTTATTATGCGTATCTTTGTGTATTATGCCAAACAATTTTTCTTATGCAAACTTTATGTGGTTAAAGTAATAGATAAAAAAATTTTGTAAACGTACTCGTTTTAGATATGGTGCTTATAGTGAAAAACATTCAAGTAAAGCGGTACGAAAAAATGTAACGCTTCCGCAATTGGGTGAACACACTCGGAGAAAAACACAACGCCAATTTTTCAAAAGTTTTGCAAGAAGCGATTGTTGAAAAGTATGCACAGATGGGGTAGGGAGGGCTTGAGGGAACGCAAAGACCGCTAAGTCCATCCGCTAAGAACGCGGAGGTTTTAATGTGGAAAAAAAACAAAAAGTGTGCAATAATGAAACCGTATGAATACAATAACCATTAACTTAACTGACAATGAATTAAAAGAACTCGACAGACTTTCCGAAGAAGCCGGTGAAACACGAGAGATGTTCATGTTGTCTTTGTTTAAAAATTTTGTTTCAGATACGTCCGCAGATGAAGATGCTCAGGATGCCCTTGAAGCCGAGCAAGCATGGGAAGAGTTTGTTGCAAGTGGTGAAGAGGGGTATACAATTGAGGAAGCCCGAAAAGAGCTTGGTCTATGAAAGTTATTATTACCAAAAAATGTTTAAAACAAATAGGAAAACTGGACATCCAAATAGCTGATAAAGTTTTTCAAAAATTGGAAGAAATTAGAAAAATGCCCAATCCTCGTGCTGAAGGCAAGGCATTACAAGGAAACTATTCAGGATTCTGGCGATACCGTGTTGGTGACTATAGGATTTTGTGCAGAATTGCAGATGAAAAACTAACTGTATTTGTTGTAAAAGTCGCTCATCGAAAAGATGTGTACAAATGAGAAAAAACTTTTCTCCGTCGCGTTTCTGAGATCAATTTAAAGAGAAAACATTGAGGAATTAGGCAAGAGGTAAGGGTTGAAAAATTTGAGCGGGTTATTTTTTTTAACGCAAAGACCGCCAAGTCCATCCGCTAAGAACGCGGAGGTTTTATGTTTGTGTAAGGGAATATAGAGGATAAGAAACTAGAAATATGTAGAAGCATACCTAAATGTCATTCTTTTTCTATGACTTCAAGCTTGTCCCCTTGGTTTAATTCAAGGGATGTAACTATATCTTTGGGGATTGTTACTTGCGATTTGGCTTTTAATTCAACTATCATTGAAGCGCTTTGTTAGAAAGTTTGATTTTCTAACTTTGTTATCCGTTAAAAAATCTACGTTGTCAAGATTTTATAGTTTTTCTTTTCCATTAACCTCATCATTCATCTTCAACCTCTCCTCAATACGTCTTACAAACTCTGTTAGCGTTAAACCGAATGACTGTGTAATTTTATAAATAACAGTAAGTGACGGCAGTTTGTCGCCGTTTTCAATTTCAGAAAATTTACACCTGATGCGAATCGATAGCTTCCGCTCCACAAGAAATCTATTTTGGGACAAATTCTAATTTTAACTCCATACCTAATCCTTGAGCCAATTTTTTTACCATATTAAGACTGGGATTTCTTGTTCCGTTTTCAATTCTGCTAATATCAGCTTGTGTAATACCGGTTCTTGCTGACAATTCTTGTTGTGTCATATTGAGTGTATTGCGAGCATCAATCATTGCTTGAATAATGTCATATTCAGGTTGTAGGGCATCATATTCAGCTTTTGCTTCAGGATTTTGAAGAGCTTTCTTTTTATAATCACTGTACTTGCTCATCACGAAACCTCCGTTCATAATCAACTTTGTATTTTTTTGCAAGTTCTAATTCTGACTGTGGTGTTTTCTGTGTTTTTTTGATAAAGCCGTTTGTTAGTACTGCTTTTTTCCCAATAATAAAGAAGTATAATACGCGTGTAATATCAGTCCCTTGTGTTGTTCTAAGCTCAAATATCCCCTCATCAAGAAACTTGGAGTAGGGCTCCCTGAGTCTGGAGCCGTTTATTTCCAATAAATCAATTGTTCTAAGTGCCTTTGCAAGAAGTTTGGGCTCAAGGGAATCAAGGAAATCTTGAACCGGACATATACCGGTTTCAGTATCGTAAAAAATAATTTCGTACATAAGTATTCCTTTGTTTTTTATTTTATGTTGTATTCAACATATTGTCAAGAGATGTTTTCAAATTGGTGTCAAAAAAGATTTTTCCAGTGTCGCTATTCTTAAATATGGTTTGCACGAAGAAAGAGTAGGGAGTTTCCCCACTAATCCCCATCACAACCTCTCTTCAACACGGCTGATAAACTCCGTCAGCGTTAAACCGAAAGCCTGTGCAAAACACCTCGTTCTAAACAAAACATATCTTCTTGACAGATATATCTGCATGGCGTATACTCTAATTATGATAAAGTCATTTGGTGATTCTGAAACTGAAAAGATTTGGAATGGGAAAAAGTCATCAAAACTTCCGCCTGAAATTCATAAAAGAGCTTTTGCAAAATTGCTTCTTATCAACTCAGCGGAAAATGAAGATGATTTGAAAGTTCCGCCGGGTAACAAGTTTGAACGCCTGCAAGGCAATTTAAAAGAATACTGTTCAATACGAATAAATATTCAGTGGAGAATTATATTTAAATTTCAAAACAATGAAGCGTACGAAGTGCAGATAGTTGACTATCACTAATGGAGGTGTGTATATGAGTGAATATTTTGAATTACCGACAATCGGGGACATATTACGTGAAGACTTTTTAGAACCTCTTGAAATTACGCCTTATAGGCTTGCAAAAGATTTGGGCGTTTCGACAAGTTCCATTTTAGATTTAGTACATGGAAGAAGGAAAGTTACTGTCGAAATGTCATTGCGTCTTTCTAAGTATTTCGGAACAACGTCAAAGTTCTGGCTCAATATGCAGAACGAATTGGACTTACGAGAAGCGCAGAAGAAACTGAAAAAAGATTTGGCAAAGATTCCGGTTTGTGCAGAGATGTAGGGTAGGGTGGGTTAGCTTAAGGTATGGGAAACCGCAAAGGGGCTTTGTTTTCTACAATGTGGTATAATACTGTTATAAAGCAAAAAGGAAATGTTTGACGCTAGAATTACAATATATTATATTGTTTTTAAGTATCAGGAGGTAAAATATGCAAGCTGTAATCCAGAAATGGGGAGATAATTTAGGTTTTAAAATTCCTTCAGACTGGGCAGAAGATAATGGAATAAAAAGTGGCAGTAAAGTTCAGGTAATTACAGAAAAGGAAAAAATAACCATTCTTCCACAAAAGAAATCGCTTGAAGATATGATGAACATGGTTACCGAAGAAAATCTGCATTCAGAAATTGAAACGGGAAACGCTGTAGGAAATGAGATATGGTAAATAGCGAATATGTCCTGCCTAAAGTGATTTAGTCTGGCTTGAATTTAATCCTCAGGTTGGGAGAGAACAGCGAGGGCATCGTCCTGCAATATGTATTTCTCAAAAAAATTATAATCAAAAAACAGGTCTTGCGCTGTTTTGTCCAATTACAAGTCAAATAAAAGGTTATCCTTTTGAAGTTGTCCTTTCAAATCATTCAATCTCCGGATGTATTTTGAGTGATCAGATAAAAAGTTTAGATTTTGTTCACCGGAACTGTAGATTTATTGAAAAAGCGAATGAAGAAGAAATTAATTCTGTTGTAAAAAATGTACAATTGATGATTGAATAAAAAATCACCCAATGACGGCATAGAAATTCAAAAGCCATGAAGCTGTATAATCTGCTCTTTACTCAAGCGAATCATTTTGCAAGTTCCGCATACGCTTCACGATTTTTATCAATGATGTGTTTTGATATATTCAAAATAGTTCCGTTTGCCTGCGAGCTATTGTCTTTGGACATAGGTGATGCAATAGTGTGCAGGTCGTGAAACAGTCGTAGAAAAGGCAAGGCGGTTTTAAAAGTTGTAGCGAATTATGTTTATACCTACTGCCTAATCGCACACCCCCACAGCCTGCCTGTAATCGATAATCGCAACTTCTTGTCCCGCTGAAAAACAGTCTGAGATTTTTGAATGAATGTCTTGTGCTGTTTGCTCGTCTAAATAATATTCGCTGCAATCGTCACAAACCAAGGCAGGAACATTTTTCAAAACAAATACTGCATTTTTTCGTGTAAGTACAACTTGAGTAAAGCCTTCGTGCATTTCTCCATGCTTACAAATTTGACATTTCATTTTAATTTTCTTTACCGTCCATTAGCTTTTCTAATATCATTATATCAGAACCATGTGTTTTTTCAAGTTTGCGCGTTTTGCTTTAGGGTTTTATCTAAAATTAGGGTCTATGTTAGCAAAAAGCCGAAGTTTGCACTTAAATCAGACTTCCTTGTCTGATTTAAGTGCCGAGTTTTGCTTCACAAAACTCTCTGCGTGTGCACTGCCTCCGTGCAGTGCGGATTTGTACAGGGGGCGTTTTGCTTTGGGATTGAGCTACAAATTTGGGTTTAATCTAACAAAACGCCAAGTTTTTGCGGAGCAAAAACTTGAGGCTTGGTGTGTCGAGTGGGTTTTGCGTTTGGGTTTAAGCTATAAGTTTGGGATTAATCTAGCAAAACCCGTAGTTTGCGGCGAGCGCAAACTACAAAGCTTTTGCTCCAAGTAACTAATCAGCTAAAAGACACAAAATATATCTTGATAATCCGGGATTCCAAAGGGGGAACCCTTTGGTCGTGGACAAGGGGCGTTTTGCTTTGGGATTAATCTAAAATTTAGGGATTGGGCTAGCAAAACGCCAAGTTTTCGCTCGCGAAAACTTGAGGCTTGTGTGTTATGTGGTTTATCTAAAATTTAGGGATTAATCCCTGCGACACACCCGGCCTTCAAGTTTGTGCTCCGCACAAACTTGGCGTTTCGCCAGTATGAACCCTAAATTGTAGTATAGAATCCAAATGCGAAACGCGCTCCTTTGAAAAAACTATTGCAAAATTATAACTACCATGTTAAAATACTTATACAATATGCATTTAAGTGATGTAGGGCATATTAATTTTAATTGTAAAAAGTTGGAGATTGATATGAAAGTAATGTGTAAATTATTTACTTTGGTTATGTTTATAACAGTAGTTACTTTTGTGCAAAGCTGTGGCGGCGGTGG
>JAAYQG010000081.1 GCA_012519415.1 Treponema sp.
CAAGGTTTTGCTGTCAGCTTGTCAATTGGTGTTGTTTCTTCTGTGTTTACTGCACTAGTTGTTTCTCATCTTATGTTTGACTTCAATACAGATGTTCTTCGCAAAGAGAAAGTCAGTATTGGCTGGAGCGTAAAATAATGAAAAAAATTATTCGTTTTAGTAAATTAAATATTCCGTTTACAATTTTTAGTTGTGTTATTATCGGGCTTGGAATTTTTTCTGCATTTACTCGCGGAATCAATTTTGGCATTGATTTTAAACCTGGTTTAATTCAAGAAATTCGCATTGTTCCTCCTGTTATCAGTTTGTCTTACGATGGTCTTTCAAATGTTAGTGTTGAAACAAATTCTTCTGGTGTTACTTTAGTTATTACAGGTGCTTCGGAAAATAATACAATCAACTTCTATTATGGAAAAAATCCTACAATAGCAGACATGGTTGCATCTCTTAGTTCTGTTGATGGAGTAACGGCAACTGCTTTGGTTTCAGGTTCAGAATCTTCTATAGGAATGTTTACAAATTCGGAAGTTTCTTCTGTGCTTTCAAAAACTCCTTTTAGTCTTTTTAGAGCTTCAGAAAAACCTATAGCTGATGTTGATCAAGTGCGCGATGCATTGAGCGAACTTGGAGATGTTTCTGTAAAAGCTACCGGTTCAGATTCGGAACTTTCATTCCAAATTCGTTCTGCAGATGGCAAAGATAAAGAAATGCGTGATACAAGAAAAAACCAAATTTATACGTTGTTATCAAATGAATTTGGCAAAGAGAATATTGCTGTTATAAAAACAGATTTTATCGCTTCAAACTTTTCAAAAGGATTAGTTATGAAATCGATTTATCTTGTTTTAGCAACACTCGTTTTGATTTGTGTTTATGTAGCTATTCGCTTTAAGTGGGATCTTGCACTAGCTGCTGTTATTGCAATTATTCACGACGCTTTGATTTTAGTTTCGTTTGTTATATTTACACAAATGGAATTCTCTTCAATTACAATCGCTGCTGTTTTGACAATCGTCGGTTATTCAATCAATGATACTGTAGTTATTCTTGACCGTATTCGTGAAAATATTAAAATCAGTGGTTTGAAATCTTTCACAGAAATTTGGGATCTCTCGCAAACTGAAATGCTTTCTCGTACGTTAATTACAACAGCAACAACAATGCTTGCAGTTCTTGCTCTTTATATCTTTGTTCCCGGTCAAATGAAAGATTTTGCACTTGCATTAATTGTTGGTATGATTGCCGGTGTTTATTCAACTATTTATATTGCCGGTTCGTTTGCATGTTTTTGCCGCAGAAAATGGAAACCATCTGATGAATTGAAACAAACTGTTTAAGATTGTTTAATAGCGTAAAGCTCGAAAGATTACTGGTCTTTCGAGCTTTTTTTTGTTATTCTTGAATTATGAAGATTGAAAGAGCTGAAGTTTTAGGTTATTGCATGGGAGTAAGGCGTGCTGTTGAAATAGCTGAAAAAGCCTGTAAAGAAAATCCCGATAAAAAAATATTTACGTTAGGGCCGCTGATTCATAATAATTCCGCATTAGAAATATTTAAAAAAAAAGGCATTAATATCCTAAAAGAAGATGCCGGCGACTTAAAAAATGATTTCAATAATTCAGTTGTAATCGTTCGTGCACACGGAGTAATGCCTATTGTTATTGATAATCTTAAAACAAAGGGAGTATCTGTTATGGATGCAACTTGTCCGCGTGTGTTGTCAAGTCAGAAACGAGCGGCGGATTATGCTAAAAAAGGATACACTGTTTTTCTTGCGGGAGATAAAAATCATGGTGAAATTGTCGGTATAAGCGGACACGCTCGTTCGTATGGTGCAGAATGTATTGTAATTGAACATAAAGACGATGCTTTGGCTGTTCAAAATGTGCCTGAAAAATCTGTATTGTTGAGCCAGACAACTATTTCAAAAAGTGAATATGATGTAATTGCCGATGTACTTAAAGCTAAAAATAGCAATATTGTAATATTGAATACGATATGTCCTGCAACAAATGAGCGGCAAAAAGCATTGGTAAAATTATGTAAAAATGTAGACGGAGTTTTAATAATCGGCGGCAAGAATTCTGCAAATACAAAAAGACTTCTCAGAACAGCGCAAGAATTATGTAATCATGCTTTTTTGATAGAAACTGCAAAAGAGATTCCCAAATTGTTTTTCTCGCTAAAAAGAGTAGGACTCACAGCGGGTGCCTCGACACCTGATTTTGTAATAGATGAAGTCGAAGCTGCTTTAGAAAACCATAACGCCGAATAATGATTTTCTCAATTTGTACCTTGTCGCTCAAAGAAAAAATCAGTAGAATAAGGAGATTCGTAAAAAAGCTAGTGCAGCTCTAGCGTTGTTCTAGCGTTGTTCTAGCTTTGTTCTAGCTTTGTTCTAGCTTTGTTCTAGCTTTGTTCTAGCTTTGCTCTAGCTTTGCTCTAGCGTTGTTGGTTTTGTTACGAATAGAAAATTGCTTTTTCTTGTTATGTAATAAGTTAGTAATTTTTTTATATATTATAACAAGCATTCACTAAAACATTCGTTTTATAATTAATAAAAGAACCGCTGTTTTATGCATTTAAAAATGTGCAGCGTTTTTCAAAGAGGACTTTAATGAAAGGAATTGAACTCGAAAAAGCCTATAATCCTAATGATTTTGAAGACCGTATTTATGCTGAATGGGAAAAAGCTGAAAGTTTTAAGCCTGAAAACTGTACTTGCACAGATGAAACAAAAAAAACATTTACTGTTGTTATTCCGCCTCCTAATGTTACAGGAGTGCTTCATATGGGGCACGGATTGAACAATACTTTGCAAGATATTGTCGTCCGCTATCACCGAATGAATGGCGAGCCGACATTGTGGCTACCGGGCACAGACCATGCTGGCATTGCAACCCAAAATGTTGTTGAACGTCGTCTTAAAAAAGAAGGAAAAACAAGACATGACCTTGGACGTGAATCTTTTCTGGAGCGTACATGGGAAGTAAAACGCGAACATCATGAAATTATTACTAAACAGCAGAGAAAACTTGGAAACAGTGTAGATTGGCAAAGAGAGCGTTTTACGCTTGATGATGGTCTTTCAAAAGCTGTTCGCGAAGTTTTTGTTACATTATATGAGAGAGAACTTATTTATCGAGGCAATTATCTTGTAAACTGGTGTACATCTTGTGGAACTGCACTTGCAGATGATGAAGTTGAGCACGAAGATACTCCGGGTGCAATGTACCATATGTATTATGAAATTGCAGACGGTTCTTCTATTCCGAATGTTACGCTTGAAGACGGTTCAGTATTTCAAGGCGGAAATAAAATCGAAATTGCGACAACTCGCCCAGAAACGCTTTTTGGCGATACTGCAATTGCAGTACATCCTGAAGATCCGCGTTATGCATCACTTATAGGCAAAAAAGTTAAGTTAGCTCTTACGGACAAAGAAATTATAGTTATCGCAGATACTTACGTTGATCGAGCATTTGGAACAGGTGTTGTAAAAATCACTCCGGCACATGACCCTAACGACTGGGAAGTTGGGAAACGGCACAATCTTGAAGTTATAAATGTATTGAATCCAGACGGAACGCTAAACGAAAATGTTCCTGCTAAATACCGCGGCATGAGTTGTAAAGAAGCTCGCCTTGTTGTTGTTGAAGACTTGAAAGCTGCGGGGCTTTACAAGAATGAAGAAAAAATTACACATCCTGTTGGTCATTGTTACAGATGTCATACTGTTGTTGAGCCGTATTTAAGCGAGCAGTGGTTTGTTAAAATGAAACCACTTGCTGATAAAGCGTTAAAAGCATGGAAAGACGGCGAAATCGTGTTTTATCCTAAAAAATGGGAAAATACTTACAACAATTGGCTTTCAAATATCCGAGACTGGTGCATAAGTCGTCAGCTTTGGTGGGGACATCGAATTCCTGTTTGGTATTGTGAAAAGTGTGGAGAGATGATTGTAAGTCGTGAAGAACCTGTAAAATGTCCCAAATGTTCTACTTCTGCAAACAATCTTAAACAAGACCCTGATGTTCTTGATACATGGTTTAGTTCATGGCTTTGGCCTTTTTCAACTTTAGGCTGGCCTGAAAAAACAGCAGATTTATCAAAATATTATCCTACAACAGCACTTGTAACAGCATACGATATTATCTTTTTCTGGGTTAGCCGTATGATTATGGCTGGTCTTGAATTTACAGGAAAAGCTCCATTTCGCGACATTTACATTCATGGACTTGTTCGAGATAAACAGGGCAGAAAAATGTCCAAATCTTTGGGAAACGGTATTGATCCGCTTGAGATTATCGAAGAATATGGCTCAGATGCGCTGAAATTCACTCTTGCATTTATGTGTGCGCAAGGACAAGATGTTCTTGTTGATAAAGAATCGTTCAAGCTCGGAAGCCGATTTGCAAACAAGATTTGGAATGCAAGTAGATATATTTTGGGCAATCTTGAGGGCAGGGAGCTTATTGCAATTAATGAAAATGAAGATGCAGACAAAGGTTCTCCAAATGGATTAACGGAACTTGATAGGTGGATTTATTCGCGCCTCAACGAAGCTGTTGCAAATGCACGTTCTGCACTTGAAAGTTATCGCTATAATGATGGTGCACAAACACTTTATGAATATTTTTGGAATGACTTTTGCGATTGGTATGTTGAAGCTACGAAACTTTCATTTAGACATGGTGATGAAAATGAAAAGAATCGCGCAATTTCTGTTTTGTTAAATGTTCTTGAAGAAAGTCTTAGGCTTTTGCATCCGTATTTGCCGTTTGTTACAGAAGAAATATACAGATTTTTGCCGCTTGAGCAACTCGCAGCTAACCGCAAAAAATATGCTTCAGAATCAACCTCAAAAAATATAAAATATTACAAAATGCTTATTACAGCTCCTTATCCGCAAGTTTCTAAAGAGCGAAATTTTAAAAAAGCAACTGAACGTTTTGCTTCTTTACAAGAGCTTGTGCGTCAGATTCGTGCTTTGCGTGCAGAGTGCGGAATTTCTCCGGATGCTAAACTTCATGCAGCAATTTTGATTGTTCAAGGCAGTGTTTCTGAAGTTTTCAAAGAAAAAGTTGAGCTTATTTGTTTGCTTGCGGGACTTTCAAAAATAGATTTTGTGTCGGAAAAACCTGCATCTTCAATTGGAACTGTAGGAAACGGTTTTGAAGCTTTTGTTATTGTTGGCGAAGGAATTGATTCAGCTCAGCTTAAAGCTAGATTTTCAAAAGAAATAAATACTGAATCTGATTTTGTAAAAAAAGTAGAAGCAAAACTTGCTGGCAAATTTGCAGAAAATGCGCCGCCGGATATTGTTGCTGCCGAAAGAGAAAAACTTGCTAATACAAAGCGACGTATCGAAAAACTAACTTCTTATTTACAGAGTTTGTAATATGGGTATGAATACTGAGGCAATGCTCGCCTTAAAAAGCATTAATCTTGCGCCGTATATGCAGCTTGCAACAGCATTAATAGGCGAATCTCGTCAAGCTGGTGGTAATATGTTTCGACACCAGCTCGATACGATGTCTATTTTGATTGACTATGGCTACATAGACAGCGTTTTGCTTAAAGCTTCATTGATTCATGATGTAATTGAAGATATTCCGGGTTTTGACCATAATCTAATTTTGCAAATAGAAGCGGAAGCTGAAGATGTTTATAAACTCGTTTTAGAAGTAACAAGAAAAGAAGGCCAGCTTAAAAGCGATTATCTTAAATGTGTTATGCGTAATGGAAGCCAGAAAGCTAAAATTCTAAAAACAGCAGATAGAATAAGCAACATGATAAGTCTTGGTTTTGTAACAAGCCCTGAATTTATCGAACGCTATTGCGACGAAACAGAATTTTACATTTTTCCAATAGCACTTGAATCAAACTACGATATGTATCAAGAATTAATTCAGCTTGTAATGACCCGTCGTCGCTATCTTGAAGATTCCGGCTATTTAGATAAAAAAATTTTATAATATTTATTCTGAACATTTATACTCCAACGCAACTGTTTGCGTCGGAGCAGTATCGATTTGTGCGGGGAGAATATATGCCCCAAACACTCTGCATCGGGAGTGCGTTCATTATTCCCAGCCGAAAGTTGCAGGCGGTTTATTTGTAATATCATAATAAAGAGCATCAACAAAGCCAAGCATTTCTATGCGGTCAACAATTTTTTTCAAAAGCGGAACTGCAAGATGTGCAAAACGTGCTGTCATAACGTCTTCCGAAACTACAGGACGAAGAACTATTGCGCAATGATTTTCTTTTGCGCAGTACGGCAAGTTGATTGTAAGATGTTGAAAAATCTTATTATACATATCGTTCTTTTTAAGTTCGTCAAGCACAATATTATCAACTTCTCTTGTCTGGTCAAGCCTGTGTTTGTCGCAGTATCCTTCAACAAGTTTTAAGTTTTCTGATTCATACAAAGCAATAACAGTGCGATTAACGTCTTTTATGCCGTTTGTTATGAAAGATGATGCTTGCTCAAGGTCGCTCCACAGGGGGAACGATTCCCATATATTATGAAAACGCAACAGTGCAGGAAATCTATATGTTCTAAAGTCGCCTTGAACGCCGACAGATTTTACAGGCAAAACTCCTGATGAAATAAATGACGGTGCATTCGTTCCTGTTTCTGATTTTATAAAACGTGATTTAAAACCTGTTTTATAAGAATCTTTGGAAATAAAACTTTCAAGTTCTTTTGATGATTTTTCCGCTTCTTTTATTGCTGAAAAATCAGTTCCTTGGCAAAGTACATTTATTGAAAGTCCCGGTCCTGGAAATGGATGTCTTGCGACAAGAGTTTCTTTAAGTCCGATTTTTCTTCCGATTAATCGAACTTCATCTTTATATAAATCTTTGAGAGGTTCAATTATAAGACCTTTTTCAATTAAAGCTTGAATCCCGTCAACTCTATTATGATGAGTTTTTATTACATGAGAATTTTTAGTTCCGCCTGATTCAATAATATCAGGATAAAGTGTACCTTGTCCTAAAAGCCATTCTTCAGGATTAAGATGCAGTTTTTCAACAACTTTGTCGCGCACTGTGATGAATGTTTCGCCTACGGCTTTGCGTTTTTCTTGAGGATCTGTTTTTTTTGAAATTGCATTAAGGAATGTTGCAGAAGCATCTTCGCATATAAAATTCGTAAAACCTGCATTATGATATTGTTCTGCAATAATTTTCGATTCATTTTTGCGCATAAAGCCGCTGTCAATGTGAAGCCCGAGCACTCTTTCTTGTCCTAGTGCTTTATTTAAAAGAGCAAACGCTACTGTAGAATCCACACCGCCAGAAAGGAATAAAAGCACTTTTTTATCTTTTGCAGTGTCTGTTATTGATTTCATGATGTAGTTTAGAACCAGATCTTGGTTCCAGTTTTTTGATATGCCGCAAAAACGTGCAAAGTTTTCAAGAATTGTATCTCCACAAGGAGTATCTTTTACTTCAACATGAAACTGAAGCCCAAAACGTTTTTTCTCAAGGTTTTGAACAGCGGCAAAAGGACAGTCTTTTGTAAAACCTACAATTTCAAAATCCTTGCCTGGAACAATTACTCCGTCTTGATGACTCATCCAAACTTGAGTAGGCATTTTTATTCCCTTAAAAAGAGGGCATTCTACGTCTTGTTTTTTTTCAAGTGAAGCATAACCGAATTCTCCGGCATTAGCTTTTTCAATTTTTCCGCCGTAATGTTTGTTCAGCACATAATGCCCATAGCACATTCCTAATATTGGAATATCGAGATCAAAAAATGCCGGATTGTATTCCGGAGCATTTTGGTCATATATAGAAGCAGGCCCTCCAGAAAGAACAATGCCTTTTGCGCCTTCAAAAGCTTCTATATTTGCGGAAGGCAATGCAATTTCAGAATAATATCCTAAAAGGCGAAACCGTTTCGCAATAAGATGCGCATACTGGCTGCCAAAATCAAGAACAACGATTTTTTCTTCTAACATGGTAAATCCTTGTAAATAGGCTTGGAAATTTTGAACTTATAAATCTAAAAGTTATGTGAATATATCATAAATGAGGAGTTTCGTCTATTTGCGTTTTGCGTTTGGGATTAGTCTAAAATTTAGGGATTAATCTAGCAAAACGCCAAGTTTTCGTGGGCGAAAACTTGTGGATTGGGCATTCACTCGGGTTCTATCTACAAATTTGGGATTGTGCTGGCGAAACGCTGCTTGGGCATTTTGGGGTTTATCTAAAAATTTGGGGTCTATGCTGGGAAATGGTGAAGATTTTGGTTTTGTGGAACAAATTATTTCCAGCCTAGTGTTGCGGCAATTACGGCTTTGATTGTGTGCATGCGGTTTTCGGCTCCTTCAAATACGAGTGATTGTGGAGATTCAAAAACTTCATCTGTAACTTCCATTTCAGTTACATTGAATTTTTTGCCTATTTCGTATCCGATTTTTGTTTCAAGATTATGGAACGAAGGCAAGTCATGCATAAAAATTGCCGTTTTTTTTGCTTTTTTCATAACAGCAGCATTTACTTGATACGGTTTTAAGTCTTTTATGCGTTCAGCCCATACTTCGTCCGGTTCTCCCATAGAAACCCAAACATCAGTGTATATTATATCTGCATCTTTTGTGGCATCTTCAATATTTGTTGTGCATTTTATAGTTCCGCCGCTTGTTTTGCACCATTCTCTACATTCATCTATAAGGGATTCCGCAGGAAAATATTTTTCAGGTGCACAAACTACAAAATGTAGTCCCAATTTTGAGCATACTATTGAAAGTGAATTTCCAATGTTGTATCTTGCATCACCAAAATAAACGAGTTTTAATCCTTTTAGTATTCCAAAATGTTCCCTGATTGTAAGCATATCTGCAAGCATTTGTGTCGGATGAAATTCATTTGTAAGCCCATTCCAAACGGGAACGCCTGCATATTTTGCAAGTTCTTCTACATTGGAATGTTCAAATCCTCTGTACTCAATTCCTTCGTACATTCGTCCAAGAACACGGGCTGTATCAGCAATGCTTTCTTTGTCGCCTATTTGTGAACCTTCTGCAAGATAAGTTGTGCATATTCCTAAATCATGTGCAGCAACTTCAAATGCACATCTTGTTCTGGTACTTGGTTTTTCAAAAATTAATGCTATGTTTTTACCTTTCAAAGTGTTAACAGGAATATTTTTCTTTTTTTTCTCTTTAAAATCAGCAGCTAAATCTAAAAAAAAAGTGATTTCTTCAGGTGAAAAATCTTTGAGAGTTAAAAAATTTCTGTTTTTTAAGTTCATATGATACCTCTTTTCATATCTAAGAGAAAAATAATGCTACCATATGATTATGGATTTGTCGAGGGTGCGTTTTGCGTTTGGGATTAGTCTAAAATTTAGGGATTAATCTAGCAAAACGCCAAGTTTTTGCGGAGCAAAAACTTGTGGATTGGGCATTCACTTGGGTTCTATCTAGAAATTTGGGATTGTGCTGGCGGAACGCTGCTTGGGCATTTGGGTGGGATTAATCTACAAATTTGGGGATTAATCTGGCAAACCCGTAGTTTTCGTTTTGCTTTGGGCTTAATCTACAAATTTGGGACTAATCTAGCAAAACGCCAAGTTTTCGGAACGAAAACTTGAGGATTGGGCGTTCGGTTGGGTTTAATCTAAAAATTTGGGTTCATGTTAGCGAAACGGCCGATTGGGGTTGCAGTTAGTATTTTACAATTTTATAGGTTTGTATAAATGTTTTTTAGGTTGTTTTCAAAATTTGGTATTGCAGAAAAATCTTTTTTTTTGTATTATATCAAAGATTTGTAATATACGAAGTGGAGTAATTATTATGGGCGTTATCAGCATAGTTCTTCTTGTTGTTTTTGTAATTATTTGTGTTTTAACAGTTTCCATTGTTCTTTTGCAGAACGATGAAAGCAGTGGAATGGGCGGTCTTTTGGGCGGAGCTGGCACTCAGGCTTTCGGTTCGCGTTCGGCAAATGTTCTAACTAAAACGACTTATATACTTGTTACTTTGTTTTTTCTCACAAGCTTTGGTCTTGGTGTTTTGAATAAGACTTCTTTAGCACCAAATCTTGAAATTCCTGCAGTTCCTGCAACAGAGCAAAGCGGCGAATGGTGGACGGAAAGTGAAAATACTGTAGCACCTGCAGAACAAAATCTTGAAGCTATATCTGAAGATGTTCCAGAATTAGTTCCTGCTGAATAATTTATTTAATAAGTTTTATTTAATATTTGCTTGTTTTTTATAATTATAGAAATCTTAAGTAATTAAAATACGTAATATATTAAAAAGTTTTATCGTTCAAAGTGTCTTGAGGGATTTTATACTGTTGATTTCCTTAAGGCACTAATAAATTTTTTGTTTTTTATAAAACAAAAGCTTGCTTTTGTTTTGTGTTTTGGTTTGTTTTGTTTTTTAAGTTCAAATGAAAGGATAGCTTGATGAATCAGAATATAATTGAACATTTGTTTAATGTTGAACGTGAAGCAGCTGAGCTTTTGTTAAATGCTCAGACGGAATATGATAAGCGCGTTGGAAAAGCTCGCTCAAATGCTGATGCTAAATTTAAAAAAGCTTACGAAAAAATCATAAATGAAAATGAATCGATTTATAAAAAATCCTTACAACAGATTAAAGAAAATCATTCAAAAGAATTAGACTCTTTTTATTCGGAAGTAAAAAACAGAGTACAAAATATTCATTCATTTAACGATTTGCTTGAAAAATTATTTTTCAAGAATTGTGGTTAATTTTATATGATTGGCTCTTCTAATGCTGTTGAATATGTTTACGCAAAAACGAGCGGAATGCTTTCAAAATCGTTTGTCGGTTCTCGCGCTAATAGATTGTTTCAATCAAAAAATCTTGCTGAATTGTGGCAAATTGTTTTTCAAAATACTGCACCTGCTTTGCCGGAAAATTTGCTTGCAAAATCTATAGAAAAAGAAGCCGAAAACCGCTTTGTCAAAGAATATATTTCTTTAATTGACCTTTTTGAAAAGCCGGAACCTGTATCTTTGCAGTTTTTGCGTTCTTTTGATTATTCAAATATCAAAAAGATTAATTTATCACTTAGAAATAACGAAAAAATGTTGCCTGAAATTAACGATATAGGACGTTTTAGTCAGATAAATTATAAAGCTTGGCCTGAAATTTCAAAGATGACATCAAAAGGTTGTTTTAGTTGGTTTACTGATATTGCAGATTCCACAGATATTAAAAAATTTGAAAACAAACTTGATATTCAGTATGTTGTTGAACTTTGGGATGCCGTTCAAAAATCAAAAGGTGAAGAAAAACTTGCGATAGAAGCACTCATTAAAGAAAAACTGATTTTAAGCAATATTGTTTGGGCACTTCGGCTTAAACTGTATTATAATATGGAAGCGGAAGAGATAATTCCTTATCTTGCAGGTTCTACTTTTAATCCTGAGAAAAAAGATGTGCTTATAGCACCTGTGCTGAAAATTCTGGACAAAAAACTTGATTCATATTCAGACTGGTCTTCTTGGGAATACGCTGAAATGTTGAATCCTGCTGATAATGCTGATTCGTGGATTATTGATCCGAGATATTTGCAGCGTTCTGCAAATAAAAAAGTGCATAAAACAGCATTGCGTATGTTTCATAAATTTCCATGCTCAAGTGTAGTGCTTGTGCCGTGGTTTTTGATTCGTCAAATGGAGTTTGATTATATATGCACTGCTGTTGAGGGATTAAGGCTTGATTCTGATGTTGATAAGATAAAAGAATATGCAGGTGTTTAATTTTAACTGCAACTACTTTTTTATCTTGTTTATAGAAGAGTTTAATTTGTATTTGGAGAATGAATTATGGCAAAAACTGCTACAATGCGACTTGTAGAGCTGATGATTATGAAAGAAGACGTTGACCCTGTAATTGAATATTTGGGCAAAAAAGCTGTTTTCCAGTTTTATTTGAATAATTCAGATTCTTCTTCTAAGCAAAATTCTTCAAAAGAAATTTTTGAAAATCTCCAATTTGTTCGTTCTTGTCTTGATATTCCTGATTTGACAGATTATAAAATGGAACCTGTCAGTCCAAAGCCTGAAGATTTTACAATGGCTAATCAAATAATAAGTGAATTTAATGAGCTACGAGAAAAAGAAATAAAAGCAAAAGAAGAACTTAAACGTATTGTAAATGCACATAAAGAAGCTTTAGCTTTTAAAAATCTAAAAATGCCATATAGCGATCTTGAGCATTTGTCGTTTTTGACAATGAGAATCGGCAAAATTAATCCAGAAGTTTTTGATAATTTGCAATTTTCACTTGGAGAAAATGCTGTTTTAATTCCTCTTGGAGAAGATAAAACAAGAGTAATGGCCGCAGCTCCAAGAAAATTGAAATCATTACTTGATAAAGAGCTTGAAAAATTCGGTTTTATTCCTCTTGAAATTCCAGAAGATTTTACTGGTGTGTCAGATGAAATGCTTAGAAGTCTGGAAGAACAATGCGAAGCTGAAAAAAATGCAATTAATAATATTGCAAAAGAACTAATTGTTTATGAGGAAACAAATAAAGAATTATTGCTTGAGCTTTTGCAAAAATTTTCAGTTGGAATGCAAGTTCAGTTTTTCAAAGATAAGCTTGAAGCTACGCAGCTTGTGTATCGTGTAACAGGCTGGATTCCTGAACATGAAGCAGAAAAGCTTATTAAAGAACTTGATAATTTAACTGAAGGGCGCATCGCTGTCCGTCAATATGAACCGAAAAAAGTGGCTAGTGTTCGTAGCGGTAATATACAAGTTCCTGTAGCATTTAAACATGGCAAGTTTGTAAAAAGCTTTGAAGGAATGGTTTTTAGTTATGGTGCTCCAAAATACGGTTCTATAGATCCAACCCCGTTTGTTGCCGTTTTTTTTACGCTATTGTTCGGCATAATGTTTGGAGATGCGGGGCAGGGGTTAGTTTTAATTCTAATTGGTGTTATTCTGCATTTTAATCTGATTAAAATAGGCAATTGGAACAAATATTCGCTTGTTTTTATTTCTATAGGAATTTCAAGTTTTATAATGGGGCTGTTGACAGGCGAGTTTTTTGCAAATAGTGATATTCTCCGTCCTTTTGGATATTTTGTTACCGGACTGTTTGTCGGAAAAGAAAATGCATTTGCGCCTATTTTCCATTTGATGCCAAGCAAAGAAACGATGCCGTTTGTGTTTATTTTCTTTGGATTTACTTTGTCTGTCGGCTTTATAATAAATTCACTTGGTCTTATTATTAATTTTATTAACAATATTTCTAAGAAAAAATATGGTGCTGCTTTTTTCGGCAAAACCGGTTTGTGCGGTATGTTATTCTTTTGGTATGTTGTTGCTCTTGCAATACGAATTTTCGCTTTTAAGCATCAAATTGCTATATTTGATTTGGTTTTTATTGGTTTAACATTAATCGGCGTGTTTTTTGCTCATCCGCTTGGGCGACTTACGGATAGGGAATATCCTGTTTTAGAAAACGGTTTTTTAAGTGCGGTAATAGAGGGTTTTGTTGAAATAATTGAGGTTATTTCAACTTATCTTTCAAATACAGTGAGTTTTTTGCGTGTTGGTGCTTTTGCCCTAGCTCATGTTGTTTTGGGTTATATCATTTTTGAAATGAATAAAATGATAGGTGGAGTCGGCGGGCTTGCTGTTGTTATTATAGGAAATATAGTTGTAATAGTTCTGGAAGGCATGATAGTTGCAATTCAGGTTTTACGTTTGCAGTACTATGAGTTTTTCTCAAAGTTCTTCAGCGAAACAGGTGTTGAATTTAAGCCGTTTCAGTTCAAATATAAAGCAGAATGATTAAGGAGAATGATTAAGGAGTTCATATGAAAAAGAAAATGATCCTTGTTTTGATGATGGTTCTTGTTGGAGCACTGTTGTTTGCAGAAGGTAAAGCCGTTACTTCCAACAGTTCTTATCTCAAGTATTTTGCTGCTGCCGCTGCTGTAGGCATTGCATGTTTAGGCGGTGGTCTTGCTGTAGGAAAAATCGGTGCAGCTGCAATGGGTGCAATGGCAGAAAATGCGGAGCTCTCCGGCAAAGCTCTTCCGTTTGTTGGTCTTGCAGAAGGCATTTGTCTTTGGGGTTTTCTTGTGGCTTTGCTTATTATTGTTATGTAAGGAATTTGTAGTGCAATATTTTGTTATCGGTGAACGGGAACTTGTTTTAGCGTTTTCGCTTGTAGGTGTTAAAGGTGCTGTAGCAACGAACAGAACAGAAGCTATTGATGTCTTTAACCGCGTTACAGGCAAAGGCGATTTTGTTTCCGGAGTGCCGGTAACAGAAGAACGTGCTAAAATTTTGATTATTACAGAAGAAGTGTCTGTAATGCTGGAAGAAGAAGTTACTGCATGGCAACTTTCGGGAAAATATCCTTTGATTGTAGAAATTTCCGGCATTAATGGACGCATGAAAGGTAAAAAATCTCTTACGGAAACAATTCGAGAAGCAATTGGAATTTCTGTATAAAGTGAGTTGTAAATTTTATGGAAGAATTTCGTTCTACTGAAATAATTGATAAAGAAATATACGATGATGCACGCCGAAATGCAGAAAGACTGTTGAAGAGTGCAGAATCTGATTGTCAAAAAATTTTAGATGATGTCAATTCTCGTATACAAAAGGCTTCTGAAGAAAAGCATGCTTTGTACAGCGGGCGTATAGAATCTCTAAAAAAAGATTTAGATGCATCCTTGCCGCTTGAGAAAAAACGTTTTCTTGTATCTTTTGAAGATGAATCAATTAATAATTCAATAAACAATTATATAGAGAATTTGAGCAAAGAAAAAAAACTTGAGCTTTTAGATAATCTACTAAAAAAATATGCACCTGAACTTAAATCAAATAAAATAAATGTTAAATTTCATGGATTTAGCAAAAGTGAAATAACAAAACTTATTGAAAAACACTTAGGAAGTTCCAGCATAGATTCTTTAGAATTATTAAGCGATACTGCTGCTGAAAGTCAATGTGTAAATTTGGGAATGATAATCGAAAGTGCAGACAAATCTTTGCGTTGCAGAGCTACTATAGATGAACTTGTTTTAGAACTTGTAGATACTCATCGCTTTGAGCTTGCAGAAGCACTTTTTGGCGGGAGAACTATTCAATGATTGAGGGCAGAATTACCAGAATTTCCGGACCTATTGTCTATGCGGAAGGTTTAGACGGTTGCGGGTTGTATGATGTTGTTGATGTTGGAAATTCAAAACTTATTGGAGAAATTATTCGTCTTCAAGAAGGTGCAGCTGTAATTCAAGTTTACGAAGATACCACAGGCATGACAATTGGAGAAAAGGTTGTAAGTCGCTTAAGGCCGCTTGCACTCTGTCTCGGTCCTGGACTTATTGGAAAAATATATGACGGGATTCAGCGTCCGCTGGAAAATATGTATGAAGAAACTGGTGCTTTTTTGCTTTCAGGGCAACGAAGCGCACCTTTGGACGAACAAAAAAAGTTTCATTTTGTGCCTTCGCTTGAACAAAACGACGAAATTTCTTCGGGAGTTGTTCTTGGTACTGTACAAGAAACCGAATCAATTATTCATAAAATTATGGTACCTCCTTTGACACGTGGGAAAAAACTTACAAAAATTTTTCCAGAAGGCGATTACACAATTAATGATACAATTGCAGAAACGGAACTCGGTGAAAAACTCCAACTTTCTCAATATTGGCCTGTGCGAGTTCCTCGTCCATATGTTGAAAAGCTTTCTGTTTCAGAACCGCTTATGACAGGACAACGTGTAATTGATGTTTTTTTTCCTTTATCAAAAGGCGGAACTGCCGCAATTCCCGGCGGTTTTGGCACGGGCAAAACAATGACTCAACATGCTATTGCAAAATGGTGCGATGCTGACGTTATTGTGTACATAGGCTGCGGCGAGCGCGGAAATGAAATGACAGATGTTTTGTCTGAATTTCCGACATTGATTGATCCAAGAACAGGGCGTTCTTTAATGGAGCGCACTATTTTAATTGCAAATACATCGAATATGCCTGTTGCTGCAAGAGAAGTTTCACTTTATTCAGGCATTACTCTTGCAGAATATTACAGAGATATGGGAATGGCAGTTGCAATTATGGCCGATTCAACGAGCCGCTGGGCAGAAGCTTTAAGGGAACTTTCCGGTCGTATGGAAGAAATGCCGGCTGAAGAAGGATTCCCTGCTTATTTGCCGACACGACTTGCAGAATTTTATGAGCGAGCAGGCCGTGTTACTACATTATGCAGCAAAGAGGGGTCTGTTTCAATTATCGGCGCAGTTTCGCCACCCGGCGGAGATTTTTCAGAGCCGGTAACACAACATACAAAAAGATTTACACGTTGTTTTTGGGCTCTTGATCGCGAACTTGCAAATGCTCGTCATTATCCGGCTATCGGGTGGATTGAGTCTTATTCGGAATATGCTGCAGAAGTTGAAGAATGGTGGAATAGACTCGATCCGCGCTGGGCAGAAGTTCGTTTGCAAGCACTTGACCTTTTAAAGCGCGAACAGAGATTATTGCAAATTGTGCGATTAATTGGACCGGATGCATTACCTGCTACAGATAGACTTATTCTCATTGTTGCAGAAATGATAAAAAACGGCTTTTTGCAGCAATCTGCATTTGATGATATTGATGTTTATTCAGTGCCGGAAAAACAAATAATGATTTTATCCTTGATTATGCAATTCTATATAGGAGCATTAGATATTATAAAAAAAGGTGTTTCGCTATCAAAGGTTTCTCTGCTTCCCGTGCGCGAAGAAATCATCAGAATTAAAACATCTGTTCCAAATGATAACCTTGAGCAGATTGCGGTTGTTGCAAAGCATCTTGCTGAACAATTTGACAGCCTTGAACAGCAGTATAGAAAGGTGGATGTTAGATGAAAGGAATAGAATATCGCGGTATAAAATCTGTTGATGGAGCTATTGTTATAGCTGCAAGGACTTGCGACGTTTTTTATGGTGAAATTGTATATGTGCGCGATCGTACAGATGAAAAACGCACAGGACGTGTTATTGATGTTTCTGAAGAATATGCAATTATTCAGATATTCGGTTCAACAAGTGGTATTGATCTTAAAAATACTACAGTTGAATTTCTTGAAACTCCTATGGAACTGCGTGTAGGCGACGGGCTACTTGGGCGAATTTTTAATGGACTTGGAAAACCCATTGATGGTTATCCTGAAATTATTTCTTCAAAGAAAGTTAATGTAAATGGATATCCGATTAATCCATATGCACGTGTGTATCCTAGAGATTTTATACAAACTGGAATTAGTGCCATTGACGGAATGAATACTCTTATTCGAGGGCAAAAACTTCCGATTTTTTCAGGGAATGGATTGCCTCATAATAAACTTGCAGCGCAAATAATCCGGCAAGCAAAAATTCGTAATTCAGATGAAAACTTTGTAATGGTTTTTGCCGGTATGGGCATTAAATATGATGTTGCGCATTTTTTTATTGAAACATTTGAAGAATCTGGCGTTTTGTCAAATGTCGTAATGTTTCAATCTTTAGCCGACGCACCCTCTATCGAAAGAATTATTACTCCGCGTTGTGCTCTAACAGCTGCAGAATATTTAGCTTTTGAAAAAGGAATGCATGTTCTTGTAGTAATGACAGATATGACAAACTATTGCGAAGCTTTGCGTGAAATATCAACTACACTAGGAGAGGTTCCGGGAAGAAAAGGATATCCGGGCTATTTATATTCAGACTTAGCTGAACTTTATGAACGTGCAGGAAAAATAAAAGGTTCTAACGGTTCAATTACGCAGATTCCTATTTTGACAATGCCAAATGATGATATATCACATCCAATTCCGGATTTAACAGGATATATTACAGAAGGTCAAATTGTTCTTGATAGAGAACTTGCACAAAAAGGCACATATCCGCCTGTTGCAGGGCTACCGAGTTTAAGCCGCCTTATGAAAGACGGAATAGGCCCTAAAATGACAAGGGAAGACCATAAAGATATTTCAAGCCAGCTTTTTGCAGCATATTCTAAAGTAAAGACAATTAGAAATCTTGCTTCTATTATAGGTGAAGATGAATTATCGGAAATAGACAAGATGTATTTGAAATTTGGAGAAGCTTTTGAAACTTCTTTTTTGACACAAGGTGAATTTGAAGACCGCACAATAGAACAAACTCTTGATATAGGCTGGAAACTTCTTACTCTTTTACCAAGAGATGAGCTTTATCGTATAAATCCGGAACTTATTGAAAAGTATATGGATTTTTTGGACGAAGATACTGAAAAAGCGGAATAATGTATGGCAAAACAAAATATTGCGCCAACTAAATCGAATCTTCTTGCAGTAAAAGAGCAATTGCGTTTTGCGCGCGATGGATACGAACTACTTGAGCAAAAACGTGAAATTCTTGTAATGGAATTGATGCGTATAGTTGAGCAAGCAAAAACGCTTGAAAGCGACATTGACAAAGTAATAAAGCGGGCATATCCTGCATTAAAAGAGATGCTTATTTCAATGGGTGCTGTTCGTGTAGAACAAATTGGAAGTGCTGTTAATTATGATTTTCAATTTAAGGAAAATCATATTAATATTGCCGGAATAGAATTCCCAACATTAGATGTTTTGTTTCCAAAACGCAAATTGTTTTATTCGTTTTTAGATTCTTACGCAGAATCTGATAAAGTTATGGTGGAGTTTTTCGAGCTTTTGCGGCTGCTTACAGAAATGGCTTCAATTCGTACAATAGCATGGCGTCTTGCTGGAGAAGTAAAGAAAACACAACGTCGTGTCAATGCACTTGATAAAATGGTTTTGCCACAATCTGTTGAAACTGAAAAATATATTGAAAGTGTTCTTGAAGAAAGAGAGCGCGAAAATATTTTTGTTTTGAAAGTTTTGAAAGCAAGACAATTGGGAGAAAACGGTTGATTTTCCTTGTGCTTTTAAAAGACTGAACAGCCATGTGATGTAGTTTGTTCTTCAGACAATTTTATGCAAAAAACTATGAATAAACTATGATTGAAAAAAAAATCGAAATGGCTTAAAATTTGATAAGCAAAATACAAAAAAAAGGAATAATTATGAGAACATTATTACTGCATTTTTTTGACACTTCAAATAAGAAACATGATGCTATTTTACGCAATCTAGTAAAAGGCGCAGAATCAAACGGAAACGAAGTAACTGTTTTTGATGCTCAGCATGATAATGTTGAGTCATTGCATCTTGCCATATATGAATATATTGCCGTTGCTGCAACTTCGCCGAAGTTTATAGGTGCAAAAATTCCAAAAAAACTTGTAGAAATATTATCTTCTGCAAGTTCTATTAATGGAAAAAAAGGCTGTGTTGTTGTTATAAAGTTTGGTCTATCTTCCGGCAAAATGGTTCACATTATAATGAAAGAACTTGAATCTCATGGAATGGTTCTTGATTATTTTGATGTAATTGAAAATATTGATCATTCTGTTGCTGTTGGGAAAAAAATAGGCTGATTTTTTGTGGAAGACTGCTATAAAATTCTAGGCGTGCAGCCAAATGCTTCTGTTGCAGAGATTAAAACTGCTTTCAGACGAAAAGCAAAGCTTCTTCATCCTGATTTATCTAAAGAAAATCGTGCTAATTCAAAAGCATTTCAAAAAATCCTAAAAGCATATCAAGCTCTTATTAATTCGCATGGACGTGCAATATTTGATCTGTCTTATATGGCGCGTTGGTCAAACGGTTCAAAGCCTAAAGAAACTTTTGATTATCGACTTTGGCTTTTGGAGCGAACGGATGAAGAAAGCAGATGCAAGCTCATTTTTTTTGATTTAATGCATGGACACGAAGATGAAGCGGTTGAAGAATATAAACGCCTTTCTATAAGCCGTGTCGATTTTTCACTTTCTAAA
>JAAYQG010000082.1 GCA_012519415.1 Treponema sp.
AAATTTCAGGGATTTGACCCACCAAGATTTAATAAAAATGTGATTGAAGAAGCAGGCGTCGCCAAAATGCTCTGTCTTACGGCAAAATGCTTTAAACGTGCTCCAAAAGAATCAATTCGGGCTTTTCTGGCCTTAACTGATATCGTATATAGCCTTGAACGCATAGATGGCGATTGGGATTGGGGTATAATGGAATATGGAAGAATCAACCATAATATTACTTATGGTGGCAATGCACAGCTGGCTAGTATATTAAAGAATTATAAAACATTGATCTACAGTACTATCTTTAGATATTTAAGAATAATAGGAGTTGCATTATTATTTATAACTATTGTGGTAGTTAGTAAGACCGACTTTAGAAACTTTGATGATTGGAAGCGATTTTTTATATGTCTTCCAATTTATACATATGATTTTGGTACTATGCTGTTGTTGTCTGGCAACGATTCAAGATTTTTTTATACAACATTCTTGGTCGCTCCTCTGATTGGTGTAATAATGCTGAGAGAGAAAAAATCTGACGCATCTATGCTAAATTAGCTTAAAGTTGTGATATATTCACTTTTAATAAACAGTATAATTTTCGTTCTTCTATTCGAGGCGGTGTTTGTTGATTGAGCGTTCGCTATGCTCAATCTTCCAGCAGCGGTGGATGCGTTTGTTTCTAAAATCTTCCGGTATTGTTTTTTCTGTAATGTCAGTTACTTTGCCTGAAACAAGACTTTCGTCAAATTTCAGTTTTGTTGAATTTGTTGAAAAATAAAGCACGCCGCCTGAGTTCAACGCTTTTAGTGCGTTGTCTACAAGAGTGCTCCAGCTGCGGTTTATATCGAAAATATCTTTCAACCGCTTTGAATTTGAGAAAGTCGGCGGATCAAGCACGATTATGTCCCAGCGACAGCGCAGAGCTTTTTGAATATCTGCATGAGATGCTTTCCTTATAAAATCTACAGCGTCTTCCTGAATGAACCTGTATTTTGAGTTTTTTTTGCCGTTTCTATCTGACGTTTCGTCTATATTAATGGAATTTATAAGAAAATTCCGCTTCGTCCATTCAAGATAAGTTTTAGACAAATCTACAGAATCTACGGAAGCCGCACCGCCTTTTGCCGCATATACGGAAAACGCTCCTGTATAGCAAAAAAGATTGAGTACGTGTTTGTTGCGGCATTCATTTTGAATAATCCGGCGCAAAGGTCTATGATCAAAAAAAAGACCTGTATCAAGATAGTCTGATAAATTTACAATAAATCTCAAGCCCTGTTCTCGCACTGTTATGCAATGTTTGGCTTTTGAAAGCTTTTCGTATTGAGAAGTTTTGCCTCGTTGTTTTTTTCTTTGTTTGATGAAAATATTTTCTTTTGGAATGTTCAAAACTATTTGAACTGTTTCTGCCATTTTGTTAAGCCAAATTGTTTCTTCAGCTTCATCTTTTTGATAAGGACGCTCGTATAGCGCAACGTTTGCAAAGAGAGAAGATTCTGCGTCAGTTTCCTGCGCTTCACTTTCATAAATATCAACTGCAAGAGGAATTTCTGGAATATCTTTATCATAAATTCTAAAAGCATGAACATCGGTTCTTTTTGCCCATTTTTTCAAATGCTTATATCTTTTTAAAATCCGATTCGCAAAATCTATTGATTGACGCTCTAAAGTTGCTTCATTTTGAGGTTGCGATATTGTTGACATTTTTTCCTTCTATGAAAGCTGCAATGCGGCACAAAGCATTGCGTAGCCTGAAGTTAAATCTTCCCGCTGAACTGCTACATTGTCAGGCACGTTTATCTTTGTATTTGTAAAGTTCCAGATTGCATTTATTCCGGTTTTTACAATTAAATCAGCTGTTTCTTGAGCTTGCGAAGAGGGCACAGTTAAGACTGCAAGAGTTGCATCAAGATTTTTTACTTTTTCTTCAAGGCTGATTAGAGAAAAAATCGGAACTCCGTGAATGCGTTTTCCAATTTTTTCAGGATTTGTATCAAAAGCCGCAACAAAATTAAGTCCGTGAAATCGAAACTCTTGATACCCTGTAAGTGCTGTGCCTAAATTTCCGGCTCCGATTAGAATTGCATTTTTAGGTTTGTCCCAGCCTAAAAAATGCTCAATCGCAGTAATAAGGGCTGTAACAAGGTAGCCGCGTTTTGGCTTGCCG